>JBBIPS010000545.1:0-1747 GCA_037442725.1 Burkholderiales bacterium
CCAGCGCGTCGGCCGCCTGGTCGAGCAGCCGCGCCAGCGGCGCGGCGTGCTGCGCGGCTTGCGCCGGGGCGCGTGGCGGGGCGGGCGGAGGCGACGATGCGGCAGGCATCGGTCCAGTCTATCTGCGCACCGCCACGCGCACTTTCGAACGCGTCGACCAGCGCCAGTCACGAGACGGCAGGGGCAGCGGCGGCGGGTCTACAGGGTTTTGCGCGCGCGGCGGACAATGCCAGTACTCCTGTTGCGACCTGCACCGACATGCCGGACCCTGATACCTTGCCCACCGGGCTCAGCGAAGACCCACGCGCAGCGCTGCCGGCTTCAGAGCGGATCCGGCGCCGCCTGCTCGGTGCCGATCGCCGCTTCCACGCCAACGACAACATCGCCGAACACATCCGCGCCGGCGAGGTCGACGAACTCAAGGCCGAGGTCCAGGCCAGGATGCAGGACGTGTTGCGGGCCCTGGTGATCGACACCGAGAGCGATCACAACACCAGCGACACCGCCGAGCGCGTGGCCAGGATGTTCATCGACGAGGTGTTTCGCGGCCGCTATGTGCCAATGCCGCAGGTGACCGAATTTCCGAACGTCTCGCGCCTGAACGAGCTGATGATCGTCGGCCCGATCACGGTGCGCAGCGCCTGCTCGCACCACCTGTGCCCGATCCTCGGTCGGGTCTGGATCGGCCTGCTGCCCAACGAGCACAGCAACCTGATCGGGCTGTCGAAGTACGCACGCGTGTGCGAGTGGGTGATGACGCGGCCGCAGATCCAGGAGGAGGCGGTGGTGATGCTGGCCGACGCACTGCAGGAGCGCGTCAAACCCGACGGCCTGGCCATCGTGATGGAGGCCGATCACTTCTGCATGCACTGGCGCGGCGTCAAGGACGACCAGACCGCGATGACCAACAGCGTGATGCGCGGCTCGTTCCTGAAGGACGCGAACCTGCGGCGCGAGTTCCTCTCGCTGCTGTCGAAGAAGAATGCCGGCTGACGCAGCGCGCGCCACGGCGCGCGGGCCGCACGACCCACAGGAGTAAACGATGTTGCTGGTTCGGCTGATGTATGCGAGTCGCGCGGTCCCGACGGTGGACCAGGACGAATTGGTGGCGATCCTGCGCCAGTGCAATGCCAACAACCCCGGCAGCGGCATCACCGGGCTGCTGTGCTATTCGGAGGGCGTCTTCATCCAGGCGCTCGAGGGCGGGCGCTCGGCGGTGAACCGGCTCTACAACCGGCTCGCCGCCGATCCACGCCACACCGACGTGACGCTGCTCAGCTACGAGGAGATCGACGAGCGCCGATTCGCCGGCTGGACGATGGGCCAGGTCAACATGGCGCGGTTGAATCCGGCGCTGCTGCTGAAGTACTCGGCCACCGCCAGGCTCGACCCGCACGCGGTCTCGGGCCGGGTCTCGCAGGCCTTGTTCGACGAGCTGGTGGCCACGGCGTCGATCATGGCAGAGCGCGGCTAGACCCCAGAGGGCAAACGCCGGTCGATCCTGCGGTCTGGCCGTCCCGGGTGAGGCCACCACGGCGCGCGGGTCAGAGCGTGCCGGCGCTGTCGAACCGGAACAGCGCGGCCAGCCAGCGCGTGGGGAATTCGTGCACGGCCTGGTTGTAGGCGGTGGCGGCCTCGTTGAACAACTGGCGCGCGAATTGCAGCCGCGGCGCCAGTTCGCGCAGCGCCTGCAGCTGCGACACCACGCTGCCGTCGGCCTGCAGCCCGTCGTCGTGCTCGACCAGCG
>JBBIPS010000546.1:0-1738 GCA_037442725.1 Burkholderiales bacterium
GCGCACGCGGCGCGGGTCGATCGCGCGGCGCCAGCACGGCACGCACCCGCCCACCCGGGTTGCCCGGCGCGGCGCCGCCGCCCTGCACGGTGAACACTTCGGCCAGGTTGTCCCAGACGATCACGTTGCCGTGGATCTCGTCGGCGGTCTGCGCGCCGCGCAGCCGGCGCACCGTGGCCAGGCCGTCCAAGCGCAAGGTGCCGGCGCGGCTGTCGTAGTCGATGCGCACGGCGGCACCCTCGACGCGCTCGTCGATGGTGTCGCGCCGTTGCCGGTAACTCGCCGGTCGGCCCGCACTGCCGATGGCCGTGGCGAGCTGGTAGCCGTCGGGCGTTTCACGCAGTTCGATGCGGTCGGCCCGGATCACCAGCGTGCCCTGCGTGACCACCACGTTGCCGCTGCAGCGGCTGGTCTGCTTCTGCAGGTCGACGACGCAGGGCTGGTCGGACTCCAGCGTCAACGGCTTGCCGCGGTCTGCGCGCTCGGCGCTGGCCGGGCCGGCCGGTGCCCACAGCAGCACGGTGGCACAGGCTGTGGCCATGGACTGGCGAAGGGGAATCAGCGTAGGCATGCGGCGGCACAAATCTTGCAGATCATTCTATTCGCAAGAGCGCGCTGCACCGGGCTGCAGCGCCGGGAATCCGTCGCGCTTGCCCTGCGTTGCAGGCCGGGCCGCCTGGCTCGGCCGACGGATGTCCCGGCGGACATCCGTCGGCACGGGATCAGCCGGCCGACCTGGCCTTGCGGATCAGCGCATCGGTGACCTGCAGCGCACGCTCGCCGCTGCCGGCCTGCGAGACCGATGTCAGATAGCGCCCCTGGATGCCGAGTGTGGGCACGCCGTCGATGTGGAAGTTCTGCGCCATCTGCCTGGCCTGGTTGCCCTTGGTGACGACCGAGAAGCTCTTCATCGTGTCGATGAGCTTGGCGCCGTCGACGCCGTTGGCCGCGGCGAAGGCGGAGACTTCCGCGTCCTTCTCGAGTCGCTGACGTTGCACGTGCAGCACGTTGAAGACCTTGCCGTGCAGCTTCGCGACCAGGCCGAGCGCCTCGAGTGCGAAGTACAGCTTCTGGTAGGGCTCGTGGGTGGCATTGAACACCACCGGGATGCGGCGGAAGTTGACGCTCGCCGGCAACTTGGCGACCCAGGCCTCGAGCGCGGGCTCGAACGCATTGCAGTGCGGGCACCAGTAGCCGAAGAACTCGACCACCTCGATCTTGCCCGGCACCGCCACCGCCACCGGCGTCTGCAGCCGGGTGTAGTCCTTGCCTTCCACCGGCTCACCCTGGGCGCGCGCGGGCAGCGCCAGCAGCGAGCTGGCACCGATGGCGCCGAGACCGAGGTTGAGGGTGAATTCACGACGTTTCATGGGGCATCCTTCTCGGGTTGTTGGTTCGGTTCAGCTTCGGTTCAACGCTCGACGCGAACCAGGTTGGCTTCGATGCTGGCCGCGGCCAGTCGCGACTGCGTGGCCTCGGCCTCGTCGCGCGTCTCGAACGGGCCGACGCGCACGCGGTAGACCGTGCGGCCGGACTGCTCGCGCTCCATCACCTTGGCCGTCATGCCGAGCATCGCCAGCCTGGCGCGCTGCTGTTCGGCATCGTCGGTGCGGGCGTAGGCGCCGGCCTGGACGAAGTAGCTGAACGCATCGGCGCCGCCGTCGGTGGACCGGGCCGCCGAGGCCGCCTGTCCCGTCGCGACCCCGGCGGACTCGCGCACGCCGCGCGCGGCCGGTGC
>JBBIPS010000547.1:0-1731 GCA_037442725.1 Burkholderiales bacterium
AAATGCTCCTTGTCTGTGCCGACAAGATTATCGCGGCCCCCGGTCGGTGAAACGGCGTCCGGTGAAACGGCGTCGGGCGGAACGTCCACGTTTCGCGAGACCCTGGCGCTGCGGCTCTGGTGCTGGCGGCATATCCCGCTCCTCGCGCCGGTAGACCACGCCTGACTCGTAGAGCTTTGGGTAGCGCTGCTGGCGAAGGTGAAGCAGATCGATCTCGCACATCGCCTCCATGAGCAGCAGCAGCGATCCCGCCCAGAACGAATGGCCCATGTGGGAGGTGTTCGTGCGCAGCAAGGCCGGCCTCGACCACAAGCACTGCGGCAGCCTGCACGCCGCCGACCCGAAGATGGCGATCCAGCTCGCGCGCGACGTCTACACGCGGCGCCAGGAGGGCAGCAGCGTGTGGGTCGTGCGCTCCGAGCAGATCGTCGCCAGCGACCCGGCGGACAAGGCGATGTACTTCGATCCGATGGAAGACAAGGTCTACCGCCACCCGAGCTTCTACCAGCTGCCCGCCGATGTCGACCACATGTGAGGGCGCGATGGTCGGGCCGGCGCGCGCGACCGACCCGCAGGGTTCGATCCGGATCGAATCGACCCCGACGCTGCAATACCTGCTGCGCCTGGGTGACACCTGCCTGATCCTGGGCCAGCGGCTGGGCCAGTGGTGCGGCCACGCGCCGATCCTCGAGGAGGACATCGCGCTGGCCAACATCGCGCTCGACCTGATCGGCCAGGCGCGCGCGCTGCTCGGCCACGCCGGCAGCGTCGGCGGCCAGGGCTTCGACGAAGACCAGCTCGCCTTCCTGCGCGACGAGCGCGACTACCTGAACCCGACCCTCGTCGAACTGCCCGGCGGCCCCGCCGACGGCGACTTCGCCTTCACGATGCTGCGCAACGCGATGGTCGCGACCTGGCTCGAGCTGGTGTGGCAGCGGCTGGCCGCGTCGAGCGACGCCGAGCTGGCGGCGATCGCCGGCAAGGCGGTCAAGGAAGCGCGCTACCACCGTCGGCACGCCGCCGACTGGGTGGTGCGGCTGGGCGACGGCACGCCCGAGTCGCACCGTCGCTGCCAGGCCGCGCTGGCGCAACTGTGGCGCTACGTGCCCGAGCTGCTCGAGGCCGACGCGGTCGACGCCGCCGCGCAGGCCAGCGGGCTCGGGCCGGCCTGGTCCGAACTGAGCCAGCCCTGGCATGCCGCGATGGCGCCGGTGCTCGCCGAGGCGACGCTCGAGGTGCCGCCCGAGTCGGCCTTCCGCAGCACCGGCAAGCGCGGGCTGCACAGCGAGCACCTGGGACGCATCCTCACCGAGATGCAGTACCTGCAGCGAACGTATCCCGGGGGCGCGTGGTGAGCATCGCGGTGCCGGTCGACTGCCGGGAGCACACGGCGCAGGCGGCCGACGCCGCCGGGCGTGAAGCCGAGGCTGCGCGCACCCATCGCGCGTGGGCCGTGCTCGACGGCGTGCCCGACCCCGAAGTGCCGGCGCTGTCGGTGTGCGACCTGGGCATCGTGCGCGAGGTGCTCGACCGCGGTGACGCTCTGGAGGTCGTGCTGACGCCGACCTACTCGGGCTGCCCGGCCACCGAGGTCATCGCGCACGCCGTGGTCGATGCGATCGAGGCGGCCGGGCTGGGTCCGGCACGCGTGAGGCTGCGCCGCGCGCCGGCCTGGACCACCGAGTGGATCAGTGCCGAGGGCCGGCGCAAGCTGCACGCCTGCGGCATCGC
>JBBIPS010000548.1:0-1724 GCA_037442725.1 Burkholderiales bacterium
CTGCACTTCGGCGCGCGCGCGGTGCAGACATGGCGGCCGTGCAGGAGCAGCCAATGGTGGGCTTCGATGCGGTAGCGCTCGGGCACGCGCTCGTGCAACCGGAGTTCGACCGCGTGGGGCGTCGCGCCTGGCGCCAGTGCGGTGCGGTTGCACACGCGCAGGACATGCGTGTCCACCGCCAGCGTGGGCTCGCCGAAGGCGACGTTGAGGACCACGTTGGCCGTCTTGCGGCCGACGCCGGGCAGCGCCTCGAGCGCCGCGCGGCTGCGCGGCACCGCGCCGCCGTGCTGGTCGAGCAGGATGCGACAGGTGGCGAGCAGATGCCGGGCCTTGCTGCGGTACAGACCGATGCTGCGCAGATGGCCGCACAGGCGTTCTTCGCCCAGCGCGAGCAGCGCCGCCGGCGTGTGGGCACACGGAAACAGGCGCCGCGTGGCCTTGTTGACGCTCGCATCGGTGGCCTGCGCCGACAGCAGCACGGCGGCGAGCAGCTCGAACACCGAGGTGTATTCGAGCTCGCTGGCCGGCTGCGGATTGGCCGCGGCCAGCGTCGCGAAGAAGGTTTCGACGTCGGCGGCGTTCATGGGGCGATCATCGGCAGGGTTCTTGGCGATCGCGTGGCCGTCATGCGGGCTGGCGGCGCCGCAGCAACGGCTGGACCTGTACCAGCACGATGGACGCCAGGATCAGCACGCAGCCGGCCAGCCCCGCGGCATCGAGCCGGTCGCCCATGAACAGCGCGCCGAAGATCGCCGCGAACACTGTTTCGGAGGACAGGATGATCGCCGCGTCGGCCGGGTGGGCGTGGCGCTGGCCGACGACCTGCAACGTGAAGCCGACGCCCACCGACAGGATGCCGGTGTAGGCGATCGCGCCGGCCGCGGCGCGCAGTCCCGCGCTGCTGATCGGCTCGAGCGCCACGCCCAGCGCCAGGCTGATGGCGGCACAGACCGCGAACTGGCCGCAGGCCAGCACGAAGGCGCCACGCAGCCGGTTCGCGATCTGCCCGACCAGCAGCACGTGCACCGCCCATGGCAGCGCGCTGGCCAGCACCCAGCGGTCGCCGATGGCAGGCGTCTGCAGCGAGGCACCGGTGAGCAGCCAGGTGCCGAGCAGGCAACCGAGCGCGGCCGGCCAGACGCTCCAGTGCGGCAGCCGACGCTGCACGACCCAGGCCAGCAACGGCACCAGCGGCACGTACAGCGCCGTCAGGAAGCCGGCGTTGGTGACGCGCGTGCTGACGAGGCCGATCTGCTGCATCACCACGCCGCTGCACAGCAGCAGCCCGAGCAGCACGACCCAGCCGAGTTCGGCGCGGCCGAAGCGGTGCCCCGTGGCACGCAGCGCCTGCCGCTCGCGCCACGCCAGCGGCGCCACCACGAGGGTGCCGAGGACGAAGCGGATACCGGTGAAGGTGAGCGGCCCGACGTCGGCCATGCCACGCGCCTGGCCGACGAAGGCCGAGCCCCAGATCAGCGCGGCCAGCAGCAGCAATCCGCCCGACTGCAGGCGCGACAGCGGATCGACTCTCATGCACGTGGCGGGGTCGCGCGGATCGCGGCGCGCAGAGCCGGCTCGAGCCCGGCTCGACCGGGCGCGTTCATGCCGACCCGCTGCCGGACTTGCGTGCGCGTGCCCGCGCCAGGGCGGCCTCGACGACGGCGCGCTTGGCGTCGATCGCGGCGGCGTCGGCTGGCCCGGCCCGGTCCTGCAGTTCGGCCAGC
>JBBIPS010000549.1:0-1722 GCA_037442725.1 Burkholderiales bacterium
CACCGGCGCGCAGGCCGGCGCGCGCCGCCGGGCCGGCCGGCCTGACCTCGCCGAGCACGGCTTCGCTGTACGGCGCGCCCAGCCCGATGCGTTTCATCAGCCCGGCGTCGACCTCCTGCGCCCCGAGTTCGTCGAGCGGGAGTCGCACCTGGCGCGCGCCCTGGCCGCGCGCGTCGGTGACCGACAGCAGCAGCGCCCGCCCCTGCAGCGTGAACTGCGTGACCTGCCAACGCAGGTCGGTCAGCGAGCGCAGATCCTGCCACTGCCCATCCTCGTCGACCCAGGCCTGCACCCAGTCGCCCGAGCGCATGCCGGCGCGCTCGGCCAGCGAGCCGGCGGCCGGCGCGGCGAGCACGGCCTTGGGCTCGTCGACACCGATCCAGTGCGCCGCCGCGAACAGCAGCACCGCGAGCAGCAGGTTCGCGATCGGGCCGGCCGAGACGATCGCCGCGCGCTGCCACAGCGGCTTGCGGTTGAAGGCCCGGCCGAGCAGCGCCGGATCGACCGGGCCCTCGCGTTCGTCGAGCATGCGCACATAGCCGCCCAGCGGCAACGCCGACACGACCCACTCGGTGTGCTGCGGCGAAGCCTGGCGGCGCCAGACGACGCGCCCGAAGCCGATCGAGAAGCGCAGCACCTTGACGCCACACGCCACGGCGACGCGGTAGTGTCCGTACTCGTGCGCGACGATCAGCACGCCAAGCGTCAGCACGAAGGCCAGCAGTGCAGTCATCATCGTTCCAGGCTGCCGACGCATCCATCGGCCCAGCGACGGGCGCGGGCATCGAGCGCCAGCAGCGCGTCGAGGCTGGCCGCGTCGCCCGCCGCCGGCAGCACCGCGTCGACGGCGCCGACGTTGACGCGGTGGATGTCGGTGAAGGCGATGCGCCGCGCCAGGAAGGCGGCCACGCCCACCTCGTTGGCGGCATTGAGCACCGTCGTGCAGCCGGGCGCACCGCGCAACGCGTCGTAGGCCAGCGCCAGGCCGGGGAAGCGCAGCGCATCGGCGGGCTCGAAGGTCAGCGCCGACAGGCCGAGCAGGTCGAGCGTGGCCGCGCCCGAGGCGATGCGCTCGGGATGCGCCAGCCCGACGCTGATCGGCACCTTCATGTCGGGCGTTCCCAACTGCGCCAGCACCGACGCGTCGCGGCACACCACCATCGAGTGCACGATGCTCTGCGGGTGCAGCACGACGTGGATGCGCTCGGGCGCCAGATCGAACAACCAGCGCGCCTCGATCACCTCGAGCGCCTTGTTCATCATCGTCGCCGAGTCGACCGAGATCTTGCGCCCCATGACCCAGTTCGGATGGGCGCAGGCCTCATCCGGCGTCACCGCGTGCAGCGTGGCCGGGTCGCGCGTGCGGAACGGCCCGCCCGACGCGGTGAGGACGATGTGGTCGATGCGCTGCGGCCAGGCTGTGCGATCCTCGGGCAGGCACTGGAAGATCGCCGAATGCTCGCTGTCGATCGGCAGCAGCGTCGCGCCACCGTCGCGCACGGCGTCGATGAACAGGCCGCCGCCGACCACCAGCGCCTCCTTGTTGGCCAGCAGCAGGCGCTTGCCGGCGCGCGCGGCGGCCAGGCACGCGGCCAGCCCGGCGGCGCCGACGATGGCCGCCATCACGCTGTCGACCTCGGGGTGCGCCGCCAGTTCGCACAGGGCCGGCTCACCGTGCAGCACCTCGGTGCGCAGTCCCGCCTCGCGCAGGCGCGCTCGGGC
>JBBIPS010000550.1:0-1712 GCA_037442725.1 Burkholderiales bacterium
ACGAGATCCGTCTGGCCGAGATCGATCCGCTCGGCGCCGAGCGCGCCAGCCGGCAGCGCGAGCGCCACGAGATGCTGGGCGAGCTGCGCTCGATGAAGGAGATGATCGAGGAGCGCTTCGGCATGCTCGCGTTCATGGAGAAGCTGCAGCGCGATCCGCGCCAGGCCGAGCTGTCGCAGCAGCTGCTCGACACCGGGCTGTCGCCGGCGCTGGTGCGCAAGCTGGTGGCCAGCCTGCCGGCCGACGCCGATGACGCGCTGGGCTGGGCCACCGACGTGCTCGAGCGCAACGTGCTCACCGACGAGCACGAGGCGGCACTCGAGGACAGCGGCGGCGTGTTCGCGCTGATCGGCGCGACCGGCGTGGGCAAGACCACCAGCACGGCCAAGATCGCCGCTGCCTTCGCCACCCGCCACGGCGCCGCCAACCTCGGCCTGGTCACGCTCGACGCCTACCGCGTCGGTGCGCACGAGCAGCTGCGCACCTATGGCCGCATCCTCGGCGTGCCGGTGCACACCGCGCACGACCGCGCCTCGCTCGAGGACCTGCTCGAGCTGCTGGCGGCCAAGACGATGGTGCTGATCGACACCGCAGGCATGGCGCAGCGCGACGCCCGGACGCGCGAACTGCTGGCGATGCTGTCGCACCGCTCGATCCACAAGCTGCTGGTGGTCAACGCCGCGGCGCAGGGCGAGACGGTCGAGGACGTGATGGCGGCCTACGGCGCGCCGGCGTGCCATGGCGTCATCGTCTCCAAGCTCGACGAGGCGGTCAAGCTCGGGCCGGCGCTCGACGCGCTGATCCGGCACAAGTGCAAGGTGGTCGGCGTGGCCAACGGGCAGCGCGTGCCCGAGGACTGGCACCGGCTGTCGGCGCAGGCGCTGGTGCAGCGCGTGCTGCGTGGCGGCGGCGGCTCGTCGTGGCGGCTCGACGCCGGTGAGCTGAACCTGCTGTTCGCCGGCCGGCACGCCGTGTGCAGCGCCGCGCTGGGCGCCTGAGATGAACCCCGCTGACGTCCCGAGCCCGTTCGACCAGGCGCACGGCCTGCGGCAACTGTTTGCCGCGGCGCGCCAGCGCTTCGTGCCGCTGGTGCACAACCCGCACGTGGCTTGCACCGGGGTGGCGATGGAACGCCTGTGCGCGGCCTTCGCCCTGCAACGCCGGCACACCCTGGTGGTCGATGCCGCCGACAGCGCCACCGCGCCGCACGAGCTGGCGCAGGTCGACCTGTCGGCCTGCATCGAGCCGCTGGCCGCCGACGTGTCCTACCTCGCCGCGCGCGGGCTGCCGCGGCGCCATCTCGACAGTCGCGGCAGCAGCGCCGGATTCCTGGCCGCGCTGAGCCAGGCCGCGCCGCGCGCCGACGTCGTGCTGGTGCACGCCGGTGCGTCGGATCTGACGCGCCTGTTCGCGCAGCGCGCGCCGCGACCGATCCTGCTCGTCTCGGACGACCTCGAGAGCCTGACGCATGCCTACGCGTCGATGAAGCGGCTCACGCAACGCCTCGGAGTGCTGGCCTTCGACCTGGTGGTCGCCGCCGATGCCGGCGCGCCCGCCCAGCTCGAGCAGTTGCAGCGCATCGTCGATCGGCTGACCGATTGCGCGGACCGATTTCTCGGCGCCGCGCTCGCCGACTGGGCGCTGGTCGACCCGCTGCACGATGTCGACGCGCCGCTGCCGCCCGCGCTCGGCCGCATTGCCGCCGCGCAACT
>JBBIPS010000551.1:0-1711 GCA_037442725.1 Burkholderiales bacterium
CCGGCGGAGGCCGGCGCCGGCGCCACGATGGGTGGCTCGGCGGTCATGCGGTCCGGGCCGCGCCGTCGGGCGCCGCAGCGGCCCGATCCCTCGCGCGGGATACCTGTCGAAGCAAGCGTACGGGCTGCATCAGAAGGTGATGCCGACCGAGAAGTGCAGCCGCAGCCGACGCAACTCGTCGCCATACGCGAGGTCGACGCGCAGCGGCCCGATCGGGCTGCGCCAGCGCACGCCGACGCCCCAGCCGAGCGCGGCGCTGTAGTCGCTCCAGCGCTGCGCCGCGCGGCCGGCATCGATGAACACGGCGCCCCACACCGATGGCAGCGACGCGACGATCGGCCGTGCCAGCTCGACGCTGCCGGTGAGCAGCACGTCGCCGCTGACGACGTTGCCGCCATCGCGTGGCGCGAGGGTGCGATAGCCGTAGCCGCGCACCGAGGCGTCGCCGCCGGCGCGGAAGCCGAGGGCATCGGGGACGACGACGGCGTCGCGCTTGATCACCTCGCCGGCCTCGACGCGTGCCTGGCCGTACCACTGCGCGCCCAGCGGCAGGTAGCCGGTGAGCCGGCCGTAGACGCGGCTGAACGGCCCGCCCTGGCCGGCATTGCTCTGCGCCTGTCCGGCGCCGCCCTGCAGCGACAGGCTGAAGCCGCGGGTGGGCAGCAGCACGCTGTCGAGCTGGCGCCAGACCAGGTGGACGTTGCCGCTGAGCGCAGTGGCGTCGACCGCCGAGCCGTCACCGACGGGGCTCTGGCGCGAGCGCAGCAGTTCGGCGAAGTAGAGCCGATCGATGTGCACCGTGTCCTGCGTACGCCCGAGCCGCAGCCGCTGCGACAGCACGATGTCGGTGGTGCTCCTGAGCCGGTCGATCTGCACGCCCAGCAGGTTGCGGTAGAAGCCCGGTTGCGGGTGGCTGTAGAAGTCGCCGGTCCAGGCTTGCTGGTCGCGACCCCATTCGATCTTGTCGTGCGCGATGACGGGCCAGTCGAAGGGTCTGCGGTGCGTGTGCTCGATCGAGACGCGCTGCCCGGTGTTGGCGCTGTAGCCGACACCGACGGTGGCCTGCTGCAGCGGCAGCTCGCGCAGCCGCACGTTGACCTCGGCGCGGGTGTCTTGTCCGCTGCCCGCGGTGGCGGGGTCGAAACTCACCGCGGCGGCCTCGAACAGGCCGCTCTTCTGCAGCCGCTCCTGGAAGTCGAGCAGGCGGGCTTCGGTCAGCGGCGCGCCGGGGCCGAAACCGGCCAGGTTGCGCACGCTGGCCAGGTCGTGGTGCACCAGCCCCTCGACGTGCAGTTCCCCGGCATGGAACAGCGGGCCGCTGGCCAGCCGCACCTGCAGCCGCGCCAACCGCGTGGCCACGTCGACGTCGGCCAGGCTGGCGCCGATGGTCGCGGTGGCGTAGCCGCCGGCGTACAGCCGCGCCAGCAACTGCTGCTTGGTCTCGGCCCAGTCCGGGTTGCGCATCGGCAGCCCCGGGCGCAACGCGGTGCCTGCCTTGAGCGCGGCGACGAGCGCGCGCGCGTCGGCATCGCCTGCGGCCAGGCGGCCCTGGAGTTCGCCCTCGACTTCGATGTCCAGCGCCGCGACGCTCACGCGCGCGCCCGGCGTGACCTCGACGCGCACACGCTGCGGCGTGCCGGCTTCGCGCCTGACCGTGACGTGCGGCTCGAAATAGCCCTCGGTCTGCAGCAGCTCGCGCGCCTGCGCCGGC
>JBBIPS010000552.1:0-1710 GCA_037442725.1 Burkholderiales bacterium
ACATCGACGCGGCGAAGCTGATGATCTTCCGCGCGGCCCGGATGCGAGACGCCGGGGAGGGCCACACGAAAGAGGCGTCGATGGCGAAGCTGTTCGCCTCGACGATGGTGAACAAGCACGCCAACCAGGCGGTGCAGATGTTCGGTCCGGCGAAGGCCGGATACCGCCCCTCGCGCTAGGATCCCGATCCGGCGCGCCGCTCGTACGCGGGCCGCGCCGGCGTCGCGGGCTCCCGGCGCGTCATGCCGCACGGCGGCGGAACACCAACCGGACGGGCACCGACTCGGCGCGATCGAAGGCGTAGCCCTCGGCGTCGAAATGCGCGAGCCGCTCGACGCTCGCCACGCGTGCCTGCACCACCCAGCGCGCCATCAGCCCGCGCGCACGCTTGGCGTGCACGCCGACGGTGCGATAGCGGCCGCGGCTCCAGTCCTCGAACACGCAGTCGACGACACGCGCGTGCAGCGCCGCGCGCGGCACGGCCCGGGCGTACTCGTGCGAGGCCAGGTTGACGACGAGCGGCACCTTGTCGGCCGCCAGCCGGCCGTTCAGATACTGCGCCAGGGTCGCGCCCCAGTAGGCGTACAGATCCGGCCCGCGTGCGTTGGCCAGCCGCGTTCCCATCTCGAGCCGATAGGGCTGCAGCCGGTCGAGCGGGCGCAGCACGCCGTACAGACCCGACAGGATCAGCAGATGATCCTGCGCCCAGACCAGGTCGGCGCTGCGCAGCGTGCGTGCGCCCAGCCCGGCGTAGACGTCGCCGTTGAAGGCCAGCGCGGCCGGGCGGCTGTTGCGGTCGGTGGCACGCGCCGACCACGCGCCGTAGCGCGCCACGTTGAGCGCGGCGAGTTCGTCGGACAGGCTCATCAACGCGGCCACGGCAGGCGGCGCCAGCGTCTTCAACTGCGCGATCAGCTCGGCCGCGCGCGCAGTGAACACCGGCCGGGTCGCCAGCGCCAGCACGGCGGGGTCGATCGGCGAGCCGTAGTCCAGCTTCTTGGCGGGCGACAGCAGGTAGAGCATGCCGGCGAGTTTACGCAGCCAGGCGCCGCCCCCGCGCCGGCCCCGCCCGCTTGCGCGAGCGCCGGGGCGAGCGCCTTCGAGCGCGGCAGCGGCAGCGCGAACCCAGGTCCGTCGCCATTCGTGGCGCGCTCTCAAGCAAATGTGGCTGCGCCACTTTGCTTGAACCCTCGCGGGGGGCTGGGCGCAGCCCGGCCCTGGGGGCGCTCAGTGGAAGTCGCGGCTGCGCGCGAGCAGCCCCTGCAGCAGCGCCGAGTGGTCGACCAGCCGCTGCGCGACCAGGTGCCGCACCTCGTGGCCGGCGGCACCCTGGCGCTGCCAGACGCCGTACACCGTGAGCAGCGTCGAGCCGAGCAGCGCCTGGCGCTGCGCCGCGGCCACGCCAGGCCAGACGATGACGTTGACGGCACCGGTCTCGTCCTCGAGCGTGACGAACACCACGCCCTTGGCCGTCTCGGGCCGCTGGCGGTGGGTGACGAGGCCCGAGGCGCGCGCCAGCTGACCGTCGCGGCAATGCGCCAGCACGGCCGCCGGCTGCACCTTGAAGGCAGCGAGCTGCGCGCGCAGCAGCGCCAGCGGATGGTTCCTGAGCGACAGCCCGGTGGCGCGGTAGTCGGCCAGCACCGCCGCGCCGGCCGCCGGCGCGGCCAGCTCGGCCGCTGCCTCGTGCGTGCGGGTGGCCCGCAGCAG
>JBBIPS010000553.1:0-1702 GCA_037442725.1 Burkholderiales bacterium
GGCTTCGGCGCGGCGCACCGAGAGTTTTTGGTTGTAAGCATCTGCGCCCACCGAGTCGGTATGGCCAACGGCGATCATCACTTCGAGCTTGATGTCTTTGACTTTGCCCACCAAATCGTCAAGCTTGGCTTTGCCTTCCTTCTTGAGGACAGCTTTGTCAAAGTCGAAGAAGGCGTCCGCAGCGTAGGTCACTTTGGCCGGTGCAGCGGGCTTGGCCACCGGAGCCGGGGCCGGCGCAGGGGCCGGAGCAGCCACAGGGGCCGGGGCAGGGGCTGCCACCGGAGCCGCTTTGGGGGCCGGTTTGGGGGCTGCGATGGCGCCATCACAGGTGGCCGCAGCGGTGGCAGGCGTCCAGAACGCATCGCGCCAGCACAATTCATTGGTGCCGTTCTTCCACACCGTGCCATCGGTGCCGCGCCAGTTATCGCCACCCGTGCTGACCTGGGCGAAAGCCGCGAGCGGCGCAACGATTGCGGCCGACGCGAAGAGCACCGCCACCTTGTTCAGTTTCTTCATGATTCTCCTCTCGAGGAAAGCCGCAGTACCCTGCGATACGTTCAAATCGGAAGCAACAAGAGCCGGCGGACGCACGCTTCAACGAGCTGTCCGCCACCGACAACTGATTGTGCCATAGGGGTTTGGGCGAGCCGCCATTTTGGCCGCGAGATCAGGCGTACCGGGCCGGTTGTTGCATACCCGCGACAGCTCTGCCCGCCGTTTAGAATCCTCGGTCGGCCGCTCGGCAAGACCGGCCGAGACGCCCGCTCACCGGCTCTGCAAGGCCGCATCCGCATGACCCAGTTCGCCAAGGAAACCCTGCCCATCAGCCTCGAGGAGGAGTTGCGGCGTTCGTATCTGGATTACGCGATGAGCGTGATCGTCGGTCGCGCGCTGCCCGACGCCCGCGATGGTCTGAAGCCGGTGCACCGGCGCGTGCTGTTCGCGATGCACGAGCTGAACAACGACTGGAACCGGCCCTACAAGAAGAGCGCGCGCATCGTCGGCGACGTCATCGGCAAATACCACCCGCACGGCGACACGGCGGTGTACGACACCATCGTTCGCATGGCGCAGGATTTCTCGCTGCGCCACATGCTCGTCGACGGCCAGGGCAACTTCGGCTCGGTCGACGGCGACAACGCCGCGGCGATGCGCTACACCGAGATCCGGCTGGCCAAGATTGCGCACGAGATGCTGGCCGACATCGACAAGGAGACGGTCGACTTCGCGCCCAACTACGACGGCTCGGAGAGCGAGCCGACGGTGCTGCCGACGCGGCTGCCCAACCTGCTGGTCAACGGCTCGGCCGGCATCGCGGTGGGCATGGCCACGAACATCCCGCCGCACAACCTGAACGAGGTCGTCGACGCCTGCCTGCACCTGCTGACGAGCCCGCAGGCCACGCTCGAAGAGCTGATGGAGATCATCCCGGCGCCGGACTTCCCGACCGCCGCGGTCATCTATGGCCTGGCCGGCGTGCGCGAAGGCTATCGCACCGGCCGCGGCAAGGTGGTGATGCGCGCCAAGTGCCATTTCGAGGACATCGACAAGGGTGCGCGGCAGGCCATCATCGTCGACGAGATCCCGTATCAGGTGAACAAGAAGACGCTGCAGGAGCGCATCGCCGAACTCGTGCACGAGAAGAAGATCGAGGGCATCAGCCACATCCAGGACGAGTCCGACAAGTCGGGCATGCGCGTCG
>JBBIPS010000554.1:0-1695 GCA_037442725.1 Burkholderiales bacterium
GCGGGCGCACCGTCGTCGACGTGCGGCGCTGATCACACGCCGCGCAAGCCGCCGCGCGAGGCCACGCGGCAGCGCTGCACCAGCCGGCGCAGGCGGCCGGCCGACGAGACAGGCGGCGCCGCTTCAGCGCACGCCGTCGGGCAGCTCGATCTTGACTTCCAGCACCTCGAGGTTGTCCTGGCGCTCGAGTTGCACCTTGATGTCCTCGGGCCGGATGTCGACGTACTTCGAGATCACCGCCATCAGCTCCTTCTGCAGCTGCGGCAGGTAGTCGGCACGCGAGCCGCCGCGCCCCGAGCGCTCGTGCGCCAGGATGATCTGCAGCCGCTCCTTGGCGACGCTGGCGGTCCGCTTCTTCTCGCCGAGCAGGAAGGACAGAAACGACATCATCCCGACCTCCGGCCGAACAGGCGCTTGAGCAGGCCGGGGCGCTCGGCGTCGGTGAAGCGCATGGGCACCTCGGCGCCGAGGAAGCGGCGCACCACGTCCTTGTAGGCCTCGGAGACGTCGCTGCCCTTGAGGTGGATCGCCGGCACGCCCTGGTTGGACGCGTCGAGCACCGTCTCGCTCTCCGGGATGACGCCGATCAGCGGGATGCGCAGGATCTCCTGGATGTCGTCGAGCGAGAGCATCTGCCCGCCGACCACGCGGCTCGGGTTGTAACGCGTGATCAGCAGGTGCTCCTTGACGGGGTCCTTGCCCTCGATCGCGCGCTGCGTCTTCGACGCCAGGATGCCCAGGATGCGGTCCGAGTCGCGCACCGACGAGACCTCGGGGTTGGTCACCACCAGCGCCTCGTCGGCGAAGTGCATCGCCAGCAGCGCGCCGGTCTCGATGCCGGCGGGCGAGTCGCAGACGATGTACTCGAACCCCATCGCCGCCAGCTCGTCGAGGACGCGCTCGACCCCCTCCTGCGTCAGCGCGTCCTTGTCGCGCGTCTGCGAGGCGGCCAGCACGCAGAGCTTGTCGCAGTGCTTGTCCTTGATCAGCGCCTGGTTCAGGCTGGCCTCGTTCTGGATGACGTTGATCAGGTCGTAGACGACGCGCCGCTCGCAGCCCATGATCAGGTCGAGGTTGCGCAGGCCGACGTCGAAATCGATCACCGCCGTCTTGTGCCCGCGCAGCGCCAGGCCCGCGGCGAAGCTGGCACTGGTGGTCGTCTTGCCGACGCCGCCCTTGCCGGAAGTGACCACGATGATCTTGGCCATCGGTTCGGTGTCCTTTGCGTGAAGATGAATGGATGAGGTCGCGGCGGGTCAGCGGCCCAGCGGCGCGACCCGGATGGTTTCACCGTCGAGCCAGACCTGCGCCGGCTTGCCCAGCACGTCGGGGGGCAGTTCGGTCTCGGTGGTGCGGTAGATGCCGGCGATCGAGACCAGTTGCGGCTCGAGGCAGGTGCAGTAGATGCGCGCCGCGGTGTTGCCCTGCGCCCCGGCGAGGGCACGGCCGCGCAGCGGCGCGTAGACGTGGATGTTGCCGTCGGCGATCACCTCGGCACCGAAGCTCACCAGCGCCAGCACCACCAGGTCGCCGCCGCGCGCGTAGACGCGCTGGCCCGAGCGCAGCGGCTTGTCGACCACCAGCGTCGGTGCCGGGCCGGCTGCCGCTGCCGCGGGCAGCTCGTGCACGGCCGCCGATCCGTTCGAGGGCTCGGCCTCGGGCGCGGGTCCGGGCGGCGCGACTGCGGCCGAAGGC
>JBBIPS010000555.1:0-1689 GCA_037442725.1 Burkholderiales bacterium
CAGCGTGTCGCTGCCGCTGGCAACCACGGCGGCAAAGCCGGCAATGGCGGCGCACAGCATCATGCCTTCGGCGCCCAGGTTGACGATGCCGGCCTTCTCGTTGATGAGCAGGCCGAGCGATGCGATGGCCAGCACCGTGCCCGCATTGAGCGTGGCGGCGATCAGGAGAGCATAGGAATCCATCACTTCTTCCCCCAACGCAAGCGGTAGTTCACCAGGGTGTCACACCCCAGCAGCGTGAAGAGCAACAAGCCCTGGAACACCCCAGTCAGCGACTTGGGCAGGCCCAGACGCGACTGCGCCATCTCGCCACCGATGTAGAACATGCTCATCAGGATGGCCGAGAACACCATGCCCACCGGGTGCAGCCGGCCGACGAAGGCGACGATGATCGCGGCGAAACCGTAGCCCGCAGGCACGTAGGGCGTGAGCTGGCCGAGCGGCCCCGCCACCTCGAGCCCGCCGGCCAGCCCGGCCAGGCCACCCGACAGCAGCAGCGCCGTCCACAACGCGCGCCGCGACGAGAAGCCGGCATAGCGCGCCGCCGCCGGCGCCAGCCCGCCGACCTGCAGCCGCAAGCCGCCGTAGGTGCGGAACAGCAGCGCCCAGGTCGCCGCCACGGCGCCCAGCGCCAGCAGCACGCCGACGTTGGCACGCGCACCGTCGACCAGGCGCGGGATGCGCGTCGCCGCGGCGAAGGTGGCGGTCTGCGGGAAGTTGTAGCCCGCCGGATCCTTCCACGGCCCGTACACCAGGACGCCGAGCAGCAGCTCGGCGACGTAGACCAGCATCAGGCTGACCAGGATCTCGCTGGCGTTGAAGCGGTCGCGCAGCAGCGCGACGAGCGCGGCCCACAGCATGCCGCCGGCCACGCTCGCACCGAGGATCGCGACGACGATGGCGCGCGAGGTCGCGGGCCCGGCCTGCATCGCCACCCCGCCGGCGCACAGTGCGCCGAGCACGAACTGCCCCTCGGCGCCGATGTTCCAGACGTTGGCGCGATAGCACAAGGCCAGCCCGAGCGCGATCAGCGCCAGCGGCGTGGCCTTGACGGCGATCTCGGACCAGGCGTAGCCGCTGCGCACCGGCTCGACGAAGAACATCTGCAGCCCGCGCAGCGGGTCCTTGCCGAGAGCGCCGAACAGGATCGCGCCGATCACGATCGTCAGCGCCAGCGCGATCAGCGGCGAGGCCACCGACATCGCGCGCGACGGCTGCGGCCGCGCTTCAAGCCGCAGCATCGATCGCCTCCGGCCGCGCCGTGCTGCCGGCGCCGTCCGTGGCGCGCGGCCACAACCCGGACATCCAGACCCCGATCGTCTCGACCGTGGCCGCGGTCACCGCCACGCTCGGCGAGACCCGCCCGCGCGCGATGACCAGCAGCCGGTCGCTGATCTCGAACAGCTCGTCGAGCTCCTCGCTGACGACGAGCAGCGCGCAGCCGGCGTCGCGCAATGCGACCAGCTCGGAGCGGATCTGCGCCGCCGCACCGACGTCCACGCCCCAGGTCGGCTGCGCGACGATCAGCAGCTTCGGGTCGGCCGCGATCTCGCGGCCGATGATGAACTTCTGCAGGTTGCCGCCCGACAGGCTGGCCGCCGCCGCGGCCGGGCCGGCGCAGCGCACGTCGAAGCGGCGGATCAGCCCGGCGGCCAGCGCGCGCACCACGCCGCGGCGGATCCAGCCGGC
>JBBIPS010000556.1:0-1676 GCA_037442725.1 Burkholderiales bacterium
GCTGCCGACCGGCGCGTTCATCGACGCCGAGCCGGCGCGGCCGTGACGGCGACCCAGGCGTCGTAGCCACCGCGCAGTGGCCTGACCGACTGGTAGCCGCTGTCGAGCAGTTGACGCGCGGCCTGGATCGCGCCGGCATCCCGCGGGCAGGCGCAGAGCGTGACGATGGGCTGGTGCCGGGGCCAGTCGCCGACGGCGGCGTCGAGTCGATCATGCTCGGCGACGCGGGCGCCCGGGACCGGGCCGGTGGCGGCGACCATCGTCGCGCCGCGCAGGTCGAGCACGAGCGGCGGCTGGGGGCTGTTCATCGCCGTCAGCAGTTCGTCGGGCGTGATGTGCGGCAGGCCGCCCATCCGGTTGAAGCGCGCCTTCTGCCACAGCTTGGCGCCCAGCCATGCGCCGGCGAGCAGCAGCACGACCGCGAACGCCGTACCGGTGTTGCGGTCGAGCGCCGCGATGAGCGCGTGCACGGTGTCGCGCAGCACCCAGCCGGCGCCCAGGGCCAGCCCGGCCCAGAGCGCGCCACCGCCGCCGGCAGCCAGGAGGAATCCCGCCTGGGGCATGCGCAACGCGCCGGCGATCGGCGGTGCCACCGTCGAGAACCCCGGGATGAACTTGGCCACCACCAGCGACGAGACGCCCCAGCGGATGAAGCGTGCCTCGGTCTGGCTGACGCACGAGGCCGGGTTGATCGACAGCTTGCACAAGCCCGCCAGCACGCGGTAGCCGAACCGCTTGCCGGCGTGATACCAGACCCAGTCCGCCAGCACCGACGCGACCACCGCGGCCGCCAGCAACCGGCCCAGCGGCCCCGGGGCCGTGGCCAGGCTGCCGGCCAGCAGCAGCGTGGGCACGGCAGGCACCGGCAAGCCCAGCTGCTGCAGCAGCACGTTCGCGAAGACGATCGTCGCGGCGTCGCGTTGCAGCGTCTGGCTCAGGTTCAGCAGGTCCGTGCTCATGCCGTCGGCGCTCCGGTCAGTGGCCCGGACCCGCCCAGCCGTCCGGCGCGCAGGTCGGCCAGCGCCTGCTCGATCTCCTGCCGCGTGTTCATCACGAAGGGGCCGTACTGGACGATCGGCTCGGCGAGCGGCCGGCCGGCGATCAGCAGCACTCTGGCGTCGTCGCTCGCGACAATCACGACGCCGTCGGCCTGCGCGTCGTTGGCCAGCAAGGCCATGCGCCGCGCCGGCACCGCCTGGCCGGCGATCGTCACCTCGCCGCGGTACACGTAGGCGAAGGCGTTGTGGCCGGGCGGCAGCGTCTGGTCGAAATGCGCGCCGGCAGGCAGGTGCAGGTCCAGCAGCAGCGGCGCGGTGGCCTGGCGCGTCACGGCGCCAGTCACGCCATGGCTGGTGCCCGCGATCACGGTGACCGCCACGCGCTGCGGCGCCTCGAACCTGGGCAGATCGCCGGCCTTGAAGTCGCGGTACCAGGGCGCGCTCATCTTGTCGGCGCGCGGCAGGTTCAGCCAGAGCTGGAAGCCTTCCATCACACCGTCCCGCTGCTGCGGCATCTCGGAGTGGATGACGCCGCGGCCGGCGGTCATCCACTGCACGCCGCCCCCCTCCAGCAGGCCTTCGTGGCCGGCGCTGTCGCGATGCCGCATGCGCCCGGCGATCATGTACGTCACGGTCTCGAAGCCGCGGTGCGGGTGGTCGGGGAAACCGGCGATGTAG
>JBBIPS010000557.1:0-1676 GCA_037442725.1 Burkholderiales bacterium
GCGCGCAGCCCGCCCTCGGACTCGTGGCGCAGAAAGCTGTCGGCCGCGGCGATGCGTACGCCGTGGATGTCATCGAGCGCCATCGGCAGTCGCAGCCGCTGCGACCATTCGCGCAGGGCTGCGGCCTGCTCGGCGGCGGGCGCATCGGCACCGGGCAGCGAGCGTTGCACCAGGTCGGCCCAGGCCGCCACGCGCTCGCTTGCGGCCGCCTCGAAACCGGCGCGCTCCTGCGCCAGGTGGCGCTGCCACAGCCAGCCCGACACGAGCGCGAACAGCGCCAGCGCCAGCACCACGGTGAGCCAGATGCGCAGGTAGAGCGACTTCACGCGGGTGCCACCGGGTCAGGCCACGGCCCGTCGGGCCGGGCAGCCCCGCCCTGGCGTGGCCCGTCGGGCTGCAGCACCGCGCTAGGCCTCGGCATCCTGCCTGCGCGCGAAGAGGTAGCCCGAGCCGCGCACCGTGAGGACACGGCGCGGGCTCTTCGGGTCGTCCTCGATGCAGGCGCGGATGCGCGAGATGTGCACATCGATGCTGCGGTCGAAAGCCTCCATCGGATGCCCCTTGAGCGCATCCATGATCTGGTCGCGCGAGAGCACGCGGCCGGCGCTCTGCGCCAGCACCACCAGCAGGTCGAACTGGTGGCCGGTCAGGTCGCAGGCGCGGCCGTCGATGTGCGCCTGGCGCGCGCCGAGGTCGATCTCGAGCCTGCCGAAGCGCAGCACGTCGTCCCTCGGCGTCTCGGGGCGGGAGCGACGCAGCAGGGCCTTGACACGCGCCAGCAACTCGCGCGGCTCGAACGGCTTGGGCAGGTAGTCGTCGGCCCCCAGCTCGAGGCCGACGACGCGGTCGAGCGGCTCGCCGCGCGCGGTCAGCATCAGCAGTGGCAGGCGCTTGAAGCGTGCATCGGCGCGCAGCTCGCGCGTCAGTTCGAGCCCGTCACCGTCGGGCAGCATGAGATCGAGCAGCAGGGCGTCATAGTCGACCCGGTGCAGTTGCTCGCGGCCGGCGGCCAGCGACGCGGCGGCATCGACCGCGTAACCGGCGCCGCGCAGGTAATCGCCGACCATCGCCGTCAGGCGGGCGTCGTCGTCGATCAGCAGCAGTCGCGCGCTCATGGCCGCGGCCAGTCCGCGGCGCGCCCGCTCGGCGCGTACAACATGAACCGGCACGACAACGGCACGACGCTCATGCGGCACGCCGCGGCAACGCAGCGCCAGGCGGCGACTCAGCTCGCGGGCTGGACATCGAGCGCACGACGCTCCTGCTGGTGGCGCCGCATCAACTCGTGGCGCTGCTTCATGTGCTGGCCCAGCTTGACGCGCTGCTCCGGTGTCAGCACCGCGCTGGCGTCGAGCAGCGCCTGCGTCAGGCGTTTCGATCCGGCCTCACGCTGCGCCGACAACTGCTGGCGCAACGCCTCGACCGCAGCGGCATCGAGTTGCGGCGCCGTCAGCAACTGCAGCGTCTGCTGGCGCAGCTCGCGCCCGCCGTCGCGTTGCGCTCGCAGGTCAGCCAGCGCGGCGCGCATGATCTCGCGCACCCTGGCCTTCTGCTCGGCGCCGGCGCCAGCCGAATCGAGCATCCGCTCCATACGGTGCAACTCCGCGCCCGCGCCGGCCATCGGTCCGTGCATGCCCCAGCCGGGACCCGCCGGCATGGCCTGCGCCACGGGGATC
>JBBIPS010000558.1:0-1669 GCA_037442725.1 Burkholderiales bacterium
GGCGCCCTCGAGCGCGTCGATCTGCTGCTGCAGCCACGGGCGGTGCAACGCGGCGACCCAGGTCGGCTCGCCGGCGCGCGGCTGCGGCGCGACGGCCAGGTGCACTGCTTCGTCGTCGTCGAGCAGTTCCTCCTCGAGCATGCCGCCGAGCGCCGCGCGCAGGCGGTGCGCCGGCGCCCGCGGCAGGTTGATCCGGTGCCAGCCGATCTCGGTGTCGGGCACCACCATCACCACGCTGTCGGCGCGCGGCAGCAGCGTGGCCGAAGCGCGCCCCTGGCGCGTCACGGCCCGTCCATCCGCGCTCAGCACATAGCTGAACTCGGGCGCACTCGTCACGGCGACTGCCTGCGGACCCGGCGCTGCCGGCGTCGAAGTGGCGTCCAGCCGCGGTCTTGGCGACAGCAGAATGACGAGGGTGGACATTTGGCGCAATGGGCGATCGCGTTTGTCAGAGCGTAGCAAATTCAAGTGCAGGCAAATCAAGCACTTGGCGTGCACAGTTTCAGTTCTGACGCAACATTGTCGCGAATCCCGCACGATCCGCGCCCCGGTACCGGCTCGAGCGTGTCGGCGCACCGCGACGCCGTGTGACCCCGTCATCGGCAGTTGACGGCCTGCGTCGGGGCGCGGGGTCGACGCAGGCCGTCTGTCGACCCGGGTGCGTCGCCAGCCTCTCAGCGTGGCAGAGCGTCGACGGCATGGCTGCGCCGGCGCTGCACGGCGACGACTTCGAGTCCGTCGCGCCGCACCAGAGACTGTTCCTCGAACACACGGTCGTCCATGCGCAGCCGACCGGTGACCTCGAAGTAGGATGACGTGACGCCGACATGGCGGGCATCGAGCACCAGGTCGGCCGGCAGGTAGGGTCGCGCTTCCTCGACCGTGCGGAACGGCTGGCGCTGGCGCGCCTGCACCAGCCGGTCCGCGTCGCCCAGGCCGATGCCGTCCAGGCGCGCCGCCAGCACCTCGCGCGAAGCGGTGTTGAGGTTGACCGGCGTCGAAGCCGCCGGCAGCAGCGTCACCAGCGGCGCGAGACGGCGCAGGCTCTCGGCGTCGACGCCGAGCCACACCAGATCGTCGAGCCGCTGCGGCGCCAGCGGGGCTGCGGCCTGCGCGCCGAGGGTGGCGGCGAGCAGGCCGTCGGCGATCTGGTCGGCCACGCTGGCAGCCGCACCGGCGAATCCGCTCAGCCGTTGCAGCAGCGCCAGTTCGTCCGCAGCCACCTTGCCGTCGACGATCAGGTTGCGCAGGTTGTAGCGCGACTGGGCGTCGACGATCGAGCCGGACAGGAACGCCTCGGGTCCGATGTCGGCGTTGTTGTCGCGGTCGACGGCGAGGAAGGTGGACAGTCGCGCCTCGGCCAGCGGCGTCGCCCAGGGCTCGTTCAGGCTGGTGGGCTTGCCCGAGCGTGCGTCCTCGCGCAGGATCAGCCGTGCCCAGTCGAGCGCGCCGGTGAGGATCCATGCGGTCTGGGCGCGGCTGCGCTCGGCCGCCTCGACTTCGATCCCGCGCCACTGCTGCCAGACCATTCCGGCGGCCAGCGCCGCCACCACCGCCAGCAGCACCATCGCCACCAGCAGCGCTGCGCCGCGCTGGGCACACGGCCGTCGGGCCGCACGGCCACCGGGTCGCGCCACACGGCGCGGCGCTGCGGCCGTCATGGCGCGTG
>JBBIPS010000559.1:0-1665 GCA_037442725.1 Burkholderiales bacterium
GGCCCAGGCCCAGCACCAGCACGTCGAGGTCGGCCAGATGGTTCATGTCAGCGCAGCTTGAGGCTGGACAGCCCTACCAGGCACAGCAGCATCGTGATGATCCAGAACCGGATCACGACCTGCGTCTCGGTCCAGCCGCTCTTCTCGAAGTGGTGGTGCAGCGGCGCCATCTTGAAGATGCGCCGGCCGACGCCGTACCGGCGTTTGGTGAACTTGAACCAGCCCACCTGCAGCATCACCGACAGCACCTCGACGACGAAGACGCCACCCATGATGCCGAGCACGATCTCCTGGCGCGTGATCACCGCGATCGTGCCGAGCGCGCCGCCGAGCGAGAGCGCGCCGACGTCGCCCATGAAGACCTGCGCCGGATGCGCGTTGAACCACAGGAAGGCCAGCCCGGCGCCGGCCATCGCCGAGCAGAAGAT
Source organism: Burkholderiales bacterium (assembly GCA_037442725.1). Lineage (GTDB taxonomy): Bacteria > Pseudomonadota > Gammaproteobacteria > Burkholderiales > Burkholderiaceae_C > Pseudaquabacterium. The sequence goes on from JBBIPS010000559.1 coordinate 429, forward strand.
CATCAGCTCGCCGGCGCCCGGGATGTACGGGAAGAACAGGTAGCGCGAGTAGACCGAATTGCCGACGATGTAGGCGAAGATGCCCAGCGCGCTGCCCACCAGCACCACCGGCATGATGGCCAGCCCGTCCAGGCCGTCGGTGAAGTTCACCGCGTTGCTCGCGCCGACGATGACGAAGTAGGTCAGCGCGATGAAGCCGAACACGCCGAGCGGGTAGCTCACCGTCTTGAAGAACGGCAGCATCAGGTCGGCCTTGGGCGGCAGATCGTTCGAGAAGCCGCTCTGCACCCAGCGGATGAACAGCTCGAGCACGCGCAGGTTGGTCGTCTCGGAGACGCTGAACGCCAGGTACAGCGCGGCGACCAGCCCGATCAGCGACTGCCAGAGGAACTTCTCGCGCGAGCGCATGCCCTCGGGGTTGCGGTGCACCACCTTGCGCCAGTCGTCGACCCAGCCGACCGCGCCGAAGCCGAAGGTCACCAGCATCACGATCCAGACGAAGCGGTTGCTCCAGTCGAACCACAGCAGCGTGGACACGCCGATGCCGATCAGGATCAGCACGCCGCCCATCGTCGGCGTGCCGCTCTTGTGCAGATGCGCCTCGACGCCGTAGCCGCGGATCGGCTGGCCGATCTTCATCGCCGCAAGCCAGCGGATCACGAAGGGGCCCAGGCCCAGCCCGATCAGCAGCGCGGTCAGCGCCGCCATCACGGCGCGGAAGGTGATGTACTGGAAGATGCGCAGGAAGCCCCATTCGGGGTACACGCCGAGCAGCCATTGCGAGACGCTAAGCAGCATGGCCGCACTGTCCCGCGCCGCCGCGCAGCGCCTGCACGACGCGCTCCATGCGCATGAAGCGCGAGCCCTTGACGAGGATCGAGGCGACGCGCGGCGTGTCCTGCGATCCTTGCTGCGGCAGCGCCGCCAGCAGGTCCTCGACGCACTCGAAGTGGCGCGCCCCGGCGCCGTAGGCGCGCGCCGCGTGTGCCGACAGCGCGCCGGCGGTCCACAGCGCCTCGATGCGCTGCGCCCGCGCATGCGTGCCGACCTCGGCGTGGAAGGCTGCACCCTGGTCGCCGACCTCGCCCATGTCGCCCAGCAGCAGCCAGCGCGGGCCGGGCAGCGTCGCAAGCAGGTCGATCGCCGCACGCACCGAATCGGGGTTGGCGTTGTAGCTGTCGTCGACCAGCGTGGCGGTCGCGTCGCCGCGCCGGATCGCGCCGAGCTGCGAACGACC
>JBBIPS010000560.1:0-1658 GCA_037442725.1 Burkholderiales bacterium
CTGGCGCAGCGGCTGCGCGTGCCGCTGGCCGATGGTCGCGTCCTCGGCAGCCGCACGCAAGGCCTGCGCGGCAGCGGCCTGGCGTCGTCGCAACTCGCCGCGCGGCTGGCGGCGCTGCCCGACGTCGAATGGGCCGTGCCCGACCGGCGCCGCACGATCAGCGCGCTGCCCAACGACCCGTACCTCGCGGCGGGACAGACCACGATCACTCCGGCGGTCGGCCAGTGGTACCTGCGCGCACCCGACAGCACGGCGCTGGCGGCGATCAACGCCGTCGGCGCGTGGGACGTGACGACCGGGTCCGCCAGCATCACCGTCGCGGTGCTCGACACCGGCGTGCGCTTCGATCATCCCGACCTGGCGGGCAAGCTCTACGCGGGCTACGACTTCGTCACCGACGTGACCGCCGCCAACGACGGCGACGGCCGCGACGCCGACGCCAGCGACCCGGGCGACTGGACCGCGGCCGACGAGTGCAACGCGGGCGAGGCAGCCAGCCCGAGCAGCTGGCACGGCACCCAGGTGGCCGGCCTCGTCGGCGCGGCCACCGACAACGGCGTCGGCATGGCCGGCGTCGGCCGCAACGTGCGGGTGCTGCCGGTTCGGGTGCTCGGCAGGTGCGGTGGCTACGACTCGGACATCATCGCGGCGATGCGCTGGGCCGCCGGGCTGACGAGCGATGTCGGCACCGGCAGCCCGGTCGTCAACGCGCATCCGGCGCAGGTCATCAACATGAGCCTGGGCTCGGCCGAAGCGTGCCCCGCGTCCTACCGCGACGTGATCGCCGAGCTCGGTGCGCCGAGCGCGGTCAATCCGTCGGGCGTGACGGTGGTGGTCGCCGCGGGCAACGACACCGGGCACGCCGTCAACAGCCCCGCCAACTGCCCTGGGGCGATCGCGGTGGCCGGCGTGCGCCACGCCGGCAGCAAGGTCGGGTTCTCGAACATCGGTCCGGAGATCGCGATCGCCGCGCCGGCGGGCAACTGCGTCAACACCGCGGCCGGCTCGCCGTGCCTGTATCCGCTGCTGACGACGGTGAACACCGGCACGACGACGCCGCTGGCCAACACCTACAGCGACAGCTTCAGCGCCTCGCTCGGCACCAGCTTCGCGGCACCGCTGGTGGCCGGCAGCGTCGCGCTGATGCTGTCGGTCAACCCGGAGATCACACCGGCGCAGGTCAGGGCGGCGCTGCAGTCCACTGCGCGCGCCTTCCCGAGCACGGGCGCGGACAACGGCCCCGGCGATCCGACGCCGGTGACGCAGTGCGTCGCGCCGAGCGCCACCGTCGACCAGTTGCAGTGCTACTGCACGAAGACCACCTGTGGCGCCGGACTGTTGGACGCCGCGGCCGCGGTCGCCAGGGTGTTGGCCGACGTGCCGCCGCCGAGCACGGCGATCAGCGCTTCGACCCGCGCACCGACCCTCGGTACCGCGGTCACCCTCGACGGCAGCGGCTCGGTGGCCCATGGTCGGCGCACGATCGTCGGCTATCGGTGGACGATCAGCGCCGGCTCGAACCTGGCCAGCCTCAGCGGCGCGACCGACGCCGCCACGGCAACGCTCGATACCAGGGCCGCCGGCAGCGTGACGGTCCAGCTCGAAGTGACCGACAGCGCCGGCGCGACCGGGCTGGGCAGCGCCACGATCACGATCGC
>JBBIPS010000561.1:0-1642 GCA_037442725.1 Burkholderiales bacterium
GACGGGGCGGCACCGCTGTTCCTGGTCGGCGACCCGAAGCAGGCGATCTACAGCTTCCGCAACGCCGACCTGCACACGTACCTGCAGGCGCGCGAGCGATCCGCTGCCGAGTACACGCTGCTCGAGAACCAGCGTTCGACGCGCGCGTTGCTGGCAGGACTGAACGCGCTGTTCGGCGCCAACGACCGGGCCTTCATGCTGCCCGGGCTGGCCTACCGGCCGGTGGACTGCGGCACCAGGCCGCGCCCGCTGCTCGTCGAGCGCGGCGCGGCGCACGCGCCGCTGCAGCTGTGGACGCTGCCGCGCGACGCCGACGGCCGGCCGCTGACCAAGGACGAGGCGCGCGCTGCGGCGGCACGCGCCTGCGCCGCCGAGATCGCCCGGCTGCTCGCCGCCGGCGCCCGAGGCGAGGTCACGCTGGACGGCCGCACACTGGCCGGCGGCGACATCGCCGTGCTGGTGCGCAGCCACGCGCAGGGCAGCCGGATGCGCCGGGCGCTGGCGCAGTTCGGCGTCGGCTGCGTCGAGTTGTCGCAGGCCAGCGTCTTCGCCAGCACCGACGCGCTCGACCTCGAACGCGTGCTGGCCGCGGTGCACGAGCCGACGCGCGAGCGCGTGCTGCGCGCGGCACTGGCCACTGAAGTGATGGGACTCGACGCGGCCGCGGTCGAGGCCGTTTCGGCCGACGAGCGGCGCTGGCTCGGGTTTGTCGCCCGCTTCGCGGCTTACCGCGAGACCTGGCTGCAGCGTGGCATCGGCGTCATGCTGCGCCAGTGGATGGCGGGCGAGGCGTGCAGCGAGCGCCTGCTCGCGCGCGCGGACGGCGAGCGGCGCCTGACCAACCTGCTGCACCTGTCGGAGTGCCTGCACGATGCCAGCGCGATGCACCCGGCGCCCGAGGCGTTGCTGCGCTGGCTGCGCACGCAGCGCACGCATGCCGGGGACCCCGGCACTGCCGACGACGCGGCGCAGCTGCGGCTCGAGTCCGACCGCAACCTGGTGCAGATCGCGACGATCCACAAGGCCAAGGGGCTCGAGTACGCGCTGGTGTTCTGCCCCTTCCTGTGGGACGGCGCGCCCGGGGGCCGCAGCGACCGGCTTGAAGGCTGCGAGTACCACGACGACGCGGGCCGGCCGGTGGTCGACTTCCGCACCCTCGACAAGGCCGAAACGGACGCCCTCAGGCAACAGCTCGCGCTCGAGCGCGCGGCCGAGAACCTGCGCCTGGTGTATGTCGCGCTGACGCGCGCGGTGCAGCGCTGCACCGTCGTCGTCGGGCCGTACACGTGCCGCCGCGGCACGGGCGCGTCGACCGCCGAGAGCTGCCGCGCCGTGCTCAACTGGCTCGTCGCCGGCCAAGGGCTGACGCCGTCCGACTGGCTGCAGACGAGGCTGCCGGCAGAGACGATCGAGGCAGCGTGGTCCGCGCTGGCGCAGCGGCACGGATAGCGCGGCGACAGCCGGAAACACGTCTGGCCGGAACATCGCGCAATGCCAGGCGACCGGCGCGCCCCAGTCGTGGCCGACGACGACGGCTTGCGGCGCGCTGAGCGCGTCAAGCACGCCGACCATATCGCCGACGAGATGAAACAGCGTGTACTGATCGATCTCGTCGGGCTGTGCCGTCTGTCCATAGCCGCGC
>JBBIPS010000562.1:0-1639 GCA_037442725.1 Burkholderiales bacterium
GACGCAGGCCGGTGGCCTCCACGGCCCGGTGCACGACGGCCCCGGCGCGCGCCGCGCCGGCCGCGTGCGACCCTGTCGCGCCCGGTCAGCCCGGTCGGCCGCCCAGGCGCGACCACAGCATGCGCACGCGGCGTGCGCGGTCCTCGAACACGAACGATCCGGCCAGCGCGAGCAGGCCCGAGACGATCCCGGTCACGACCGCCTCGCCATAGGGAACGATGAAGTGGCTCGGATGCGCGTAGGCGTCGGCCAGCATCGTCAGTCCACCGACGATCGACGCGTTGCCGTAGCGGTTCCTGAACCACCGCGCCAGCGGTGTGAAGCTCAGCAGCAGCACCAGGATGCCGGTGCCCAGGCCCGTCTGCAGCGCGATGCCCCAATGCGCGAGGCTCCAGACGTTGGCGACGTTGCCCGGCATCGTCGTCAGGCAGGCACTGGTCGGCTGCCAGAAGCGCTGGACGAACAGCCGCAGGCGAAGCTTCCAGTCGACCGAATCCACGCGCACTCCAATCATCCGGGTTGGGAGTCTCGAGTGTAGTCAGCGCGCGCCGCGGGCGCTCGCTCCGAAGCCTGCCTGCGCGTCGATCGCCGGCAGCGTGGCCTCGCGCGGCGTCCAGTGCCAGTAGCGCCGGCGCACGTCGCGGCTGCACTGGGCCGCACCATCGCGCCACAGCCATGCACCACAGCGGTCGCTGCGCACGACCCGGATGCCGCGCTCGGCATAACGAGCCATCACGTCGGGCGCCGGGTGGCCGAAGCGGCTGCGGTAGCCGGCCTGCACCACCGCCACCTGCGGCGCCACGGCGTCGAGGAAGGCCGGGCTCGACGAGGTGCGGCTGCCGTGGTGCGGCACCAGCAGCACGTTGCTGGCGAGCTGCGCGGCGTGGCGCCCGATCAGCGCCGCCTCCTGCGCCGCCTCGATGTCGGCGCTCAGCAGCAGGCTGCGGCCTTGCGCGTCGGTGACCTTGAGGACGCACGACAGCGCATTCGTCTTGCGCGCGCCGGCGTGGTCGGCGGGCGTCGGATGCAGCACGTCGAAACGCACGCCGTCCCAGCGCCAGGACTGGCCGTCGTCGCAGCGCGTGTGCGGCGGCGCCGGCGGGCCACGGCGCAGCGCGTGGCCGGCATCGAGCGAGCTGAGCAGCGAGCGCACCGGCAACGCCGCGAGCAGCGACGCGGCGCCGCCGACATGGTCGATGTCGCGGTGGCTGAGCACCAGCACGTCGATACCGGTCTCGCCGCGCGCGCGCAGCAGCGGCAGCAGCACGCGCTGGCCGGCGTCGCTGTCGCGCGAGTACATCGGGCCGGTGTCGTAGACGAGCAGGTGAGCGTGCGTTCGCACCAGCACCGCGGTGCCCTGCCCGACATCCGCGACCAGCCACTCGACGCTGCCCGCGGCCGGCCGCTCGACCGGCGGCATCAGCAGCGGCAGCAACAGCGGCAACGCCAGCGCGCGCAGGTGCCATGGCAGCGGCAGCACACCGAGCAGCGCACCGGCCAGGCCGCACGCCAGCGCCCAACCGGCCGCGACCGGCGCCGACCAGACGACGAACGGCAGTGCGGCGAGCCAGCCCAGCGCGGTGACCAGCGCCTGCACCGCCCAGGCCCCGGCCTGCCACAGCGGCGGCAGCAGCACGCC
>JBBIPS010000563.1:0-1638 GCA_037442725.1 Burkholderiales bacterium
CGTCGGGTCCGATCTGCTCGACGAGCTCGACGACGCCCGGATGGTCGAGGCGCTCCACGCCGCCGCGGACGAGCTGCTCGCGCAGGCCGAGCGACGGCTCGGCCCCGACGTCGTTCGAGCGAAGCTCGCGGCGGCGAGCGCTTCGCTCGCGCCGCTCGACACCCTCAGGATCGCGGCACTGAGCACGACTCGTCCGGGCGTTCCCACGATGCCGCCGAGCAGCACCAGCCACGTGGCCCGCGGCAGGTGGTCGGCCGCCGGCAGCGCGGCGAGGTAGAACCAGTCGATCGGCACCGCCGCGGGTACGCGCGCCAGGTCGGCCACCGGCTGCGAGGTCGCCGGCCAGGCCAGCGCGCCGATCACCAGCGTGGCCAGCGTGCCCGTGGCCAACGCGCGATGCGGCTGCGTCTGCGGCCGCGCCAGCCGCAGCAGATGTGCCCACAGCCCGAGCAGCAGCAGCAGCGGCACGCCGATGTGCAGGAATGACAGCAGGCTGAAGAAGCGGTCGGTGATGGCGTCGGCATCGATGAAGTTGCGCACCACGCCGAAGTCGACACCGGGCAGCGCGGCGGTCCACTCGAGCGCCGCGCCGCCGATGTACAGGGCCCGCTCGTCCCACACCATCCAGTAGCCGACCAGCCCGCAGACCGTCGTCAGCCACAGCAGCGGCACGCCGCTGACCCAGCTGAACCAGCGAAAACGCCGGAAGCGCCCGAGCAGCGCCTCGCGCAGCAGGTGCGCCAGGCTCGCCAGCACGAAGCCGTCGGAGGCGTAGCGGTGCAGGCTGCGCATCAGCCCGGCGCCGAGGGGTTGCTCCTCGGTCATCGCCTGCACCGAGGTCCAGGCACCGGCCACGCTGGTGTCGTACAGCGCATAGACCCAGAAGCCGCTCGCGACGACGATCCACAACAGCCAGAAGGCGAGCGCGCCGAGCTGCCGCAACGGGTTGGCGGCGAGGCCGAAGACGGCATCGAAGGCACGCTCGGCGGCACGCACGCAGCGCTCGGCGGCGCCGACCTGCAAGGTCATCGCCGACGCAACTCGCGCAGCATGAACCAGGCCAGCCCGAGCAGCACCGAGATCCCGGTGAACAGCTCGAAGAACAGCGAGTAGTCGAGCCGGTAGCCACCGCTGCGCGGGTCGTAGACGGTGCAGTAAAGCTTGATGCGGCGCCACAGCCCCTCGACGCTCGCGGCCTGCGTGGCCTGGCCGGCCAGCAGTTCCTTGAGCGGGCCGATGAACTGCGGCGCCTCGACGGCGTCGCCATAGACCTGGCGATAGACGCGCCCCTGCGCATCGACGATCGTCGCCTGCGTGATGTGGTCGAAGCCCTTGGGGCTGGCCTGGTAGCTGAAACCGAAGGCGCGCGTCAGCGCCGGCACGTCGGCCGCGCGCGGGCTCAGGAAGCTCCAGCGTGCGTCGTCGATGCGCGACTTGCGCGCGAACGCCGCCATCGCCTCGGGCGTGTCGAAGGGCTGGTTGAAACCGATGCTCGCGACCTGGAAGCTGTCGGCACCGAGCGCGTCGCGCGCGGCGCGCACCGCGCGTGCGAGGCCTTGGGTCGCGATCGGGCAGGCCTGGAAGCAGCCGGTGTAGACGAAGCTGACCACCAGCGGCTTGCCGCGGTAGTCGGCCAGG
>JBBIPS010000564.1:0-1632 GCA_037442725.1 Burkholderiales bacterium
GAGTGCGAGATGGCCGGTGCGGCGTGGATCGGGCCGCAACTCGTGCGCGGCGCCGCCGCGGCGCTGGGACCGCCCGCGCCGGCGCTGGTCCCGCTCTACACCGCCTACCGCGCGCTGCTGCGCGCACGCCTGGCGCTGGCGCACCTGCTCGACGCGCAGCCGCGCACGCCGCAGCAGTGGGCGCCACGGGCCCAGCGCTATGTCGGGCGCGCACTCGCGGCACTCGACCGGCTGGACGCGATCGAGCGCACCGCGCCCGCGCTCAGCGCAGCCACGAATCGCGACAGTCCCTGATCGCCTGCGCGAACAGCGGCACCGCCGAAGCGATGTGCAGCTTGCGCCCCGCCGGCGTGGTCGCGGCCAGGCGAAACGGCGGCACGCTGTCGGTTACCACCAGCCGGGCCAGCGCCGGGTCGGCCAGTGCGTCGGCCGCGCCGCCGGTGAACAGCCCGTGCGCAGCGAAGCCGATCACCTCGCGCGCACCGGCATGGCGCAGCGCGCGCGCCGCGCGCCTCATCGTCTCGCCGCTGGCGATCAGGTCGTCGTGCAGCAGCACCGTCATGCCGTTGACGTCGCCGGCCACCAGGTCCTCGCTGCTGACCAGCCCCGCGCTGCGCCGCTTGTCGACGAGCGCGAAGCCGACCGGCCGCGACAGCCGCTCGGCGAGCGATTCGCGCCAGAGCTGCGCGCGCTTGACGCCGCCGGGGTCGGGCGACGCGACCGCCAGCGCGGCGTCGCCGGCCAGTTCCGCCACCCGCGCATCGAAGGCCCGATGCGCCTCGAGGTGCAGCGTCGTGCAGCGGAACGCGTTCTGGAACGCCGCCACGTTGTGCGCCTCGAGGACGATGATCTGCGCCAGACCGACCGACTCGAACAGTTGCGCCACGTAGCGCAGCGTGACCGGGTCGAACGGCTTGGTGCGGCGGTCCTTGCGCGCGTAGGCCAGGTAGGGGACGACGGCGGTGACGCGCGCCGCGCCGTGCTCGCGCAGCGTCGCGACGAACATCAGCAGCCGGAACAGCTTGTCGTGCGGGCTGTCGTCCGGGCCACCGTGCAGGCTGGCCACCACGTACGCGTCGGCGCCGCGCGGGTCGGTGAGCGGACGCAGCTTGTGCTCGCCGTCGTCGAAGCCTCGGTCCTCGTGCCGGGTCAGCGTTTCATCGAGCGCGGTGGCGAGCGCGCGGGCGAAACCGGAGTCGGGGTCGAGCGCGAACAGCAACATGGCCCGGTGCCTCGGCGCGCTTACTCCGGTGCGATTCGCGGTGGACTCGACCCCTCGGCCGGCGCGCCGGTCTCGGGATCGATCCACTCGGCCACGCCGATGTCGGTCTCGGCCTCCTGCAGCGTCTCGGCCGGCGCCGGCGCGCCCTCGTCGAAGGCATCACGGTAGGCACGAAGCTGTTCCAGCGTTTCGAACGGACCGAACTCCTGCCTGCCGTCGGGCGCGATCCAGTGGTAGCCGTCGGGGCGGTCGACCACCTGCCCCGGCGCGGCGTCGTCGATCGACGCCCCGGGCGCGGCGGTCCCATGCGCGCCGGCGGCCCGCGCCGTGGCGGCATCCAGCGTGCCAGCCCCGCCCGGCGCCTGCGCGTCGGCCTGCTGTGTGCCGGGTTCGCCCTGTCACTGATCGCT
>JBBIPS010000565.1:0-1628 GCA_037442725.1 Burkholderiales bacterium
GAGCCTCTCTGCCAGACGGTGCACGGTGGGCTTGTCACCGACGATCAGACTCTTCATCCACGGCTCCTTGAAGTCCGTGGAACGCAATCATATCTAAATTATTGAACGCGACTTGGTATGAGAGGCGCGAGCGCGTCGCGCAACGGCTCGCCGGGCGCCGCCGAGGTCAGCGGTTACGCTTGCGCGATGTGGATCGGCACCCTGTTCGCCCTCGCCGCCGGCCTGATGTGGGGCCTGGTCTTCATCGGCCCGCTGCTGCTGCCCGAGTACCCGGCGGCGCTGCAGTCGTTCGGCCGTTACCTGGCCTTCGGCATGATCGCGCTGCCGCTGGCGTGGCTCGACCGACGGCGCATCGCCCGGCTCACGCGCGCCGACTGGATCGAAGCGACCCGGCTCGGACTGGTCGGCAACATCGTCTACTACCTGTTCCTGGCCAGTGCGATCCAGCGCGCCGGCGGGCCACTGCCGACGATGATCATCGGCACGCTGCCAGTGGTGATCGCCGTGGCCGCCAACCTGCGCGGCGGGCCGCGTGGTGCGCGGCGTGACGGCCGGCTGCCGTGGGTGCGGCTGGCGCCGTCGCTGCTGCTGATCGGCGCCGGCATCGGCTGCGTCAACCAGGTCGAGCTGCAGCACCTGCGGCTCGATCCGGACGCTGCGTTTGCCAGTTATGCGCTCGGCGCACTGCTGGCGCTGGGTGCGGTCGCCTGCTGGACCTGGTACCCGATCCGCAACGCCGACTGGCTGCGCGCGCACCCGGATCGCAGCCCGCGCGCCTGGGCGACGGCGCAGGGCGTGGCCACGCTGCCGCTGGCGCTGGCGGGCTATGCGGCCTTCTGGGGCTTTGGCCGCGCCGCGGGGCTGGACTTCGCGCTGCCGTTCGGCCCGCGCCCGGCCGTCTTCATCGCGCTGATGTTAGCGATCGGACTGTTCGCGTCGTGGCTCGGCACGCTGTGCTGGAACGAGGCCAGCCAGCGCCTGCCGACGCGCCTGGCCGGCCAGTTGATCGTATTCGAGACCCTGTCGGCGCTGGCCTACGCGCTGCTGCTGCGCGGCACGCGGCCGCCGTGGCTCACGCTCGCGGGCGTGGCGCTGCTCGTGGCCGGTGTGGTCTGGGCGCTGCGCGTTCGGCCCGAGGCCGCGGCCGCCGAAGCGCACGCCGGCTGAGGCCGCGACTCGACAGGCGCCCGCTCGCGCGTCGATCGGCGCGGCGTCATCCGGCCCGCGCCAGCGCTTCGTCGAGCACTTCGACCCAATGCGCGACGCGCGTCGTGGTGCCGCTCTGCAGGTGCTGGATGCAGCCGATGTTGGCCGAGACGATGACCTCGGGTGCCAGCGCCGCCAGATGGCCGAGCTTGCGCTCGCGCAACTGGTGCGCGAGATCGGGTTGCAGCACCGAGTAGGTGCCGGCCGAGCCGCAGCACAGGTGCGCCTCGCTGGCGGCGAGCGCGACCTCGAAGCCGAGTTGGCGCAGGCCGGCCTCGACGCCACCGCGCAACTGCTGGCCGTGCTGCAGCGTGCACGGCGGGTGGTAGGCCAGGCGTGGCAGATGACCTTCGGTCGACACCGCAGCGGCGGCGGACGGTGCGCCGCGCGTCGCCGCCGCGCCTGTGCCGCGCCGGTCCGGG
>JBBIPS010000566.1:0-1617 GCA_037442725.1 Burkholderiales bacterium
CTCGAGCGGGGTTCGCGCTCGAGCGCCCAGACCAGCGACGGCTGGCGCGCCGCGGCGATGGTCGGCTCGTTCACGCCGAAGTGGCGCAGCCACTGCGCGACGATCGCCAGGTATTCGTCCTGGCTGAACGGGTAGAAGCTGATCCACAGCCCGAAGCGTTCGGACAGCGAGATCTTCTCCTCGACCACTTCACCCGGGTGCAGCTCGCCGTCATCGGTGTGGGTGTAGGTGAGGTTGTCCCGCATGCTCTCGGGCAGCAGGTGACGCCGGTTGCTGGTGGCGTAGATCAGCACGTTGTCGCTCGACTGCGCGACGCTGCCGTCGAGGATCGACTTCAGCGCCTTGTAGCCGGGCTCGCCCTCGTCGAAGCTCAAGTCGTCGCAGAAGACGATGAAGCGCTCGGGCCGTGCGGCCACCAGGTCGACCAGGTCGGGCAGGTCGACCAGGTCGGCCTTGTCGACCTCGATCAGGCGCAGCCCGCGCGGCGCGAACCGGTTCAGGCAGGCCTTGATCAGCGAGCTCTTGCCGGTGCCGCGCGCACCGGTGAGCAGCACGTTGTTGGCCGGCTTGCCGGCGACGAACTGCTCGGTGTTGCGCAGCAGGCGCTCCTTCTGCGCGTCGACCTCGCGCAGGTCGGCCAGCGCGATCGGCGCCACTTGGCGCACCGGCTGCAGCCAGCCCGACGCGCCGCGCCTGCGGTAGCGAAACGCGATCGACGCCGACCAGTCGGGCGCGGCCAGCGGGTGCGGCAGCACGGCTTCGAGGCGAGCCAGCAGGCGCTCGGCGTGTTGCAGCAGCGCGGCGAGAGATGAAGCATCCATGGCGCCAGTGTAGAAGAGCGTCCTTGGCCGCAGCGCGATTGGCGCGCCGGGGCGGTTCGCGACGCCGCGCGCGCCGCCGACGCGCGCCTGCGCACGCGCGGCTCAGGCCGTCAGCCGCGGCAGGATCGCGTCGAGCTGCTCGACCGGGCTGCGCTTGAAGCCCGAGCGCGCATAGCGCTGCAGCCGGCCGACGACGAAAGCCGTCAGCGCCGAGGCGAGCGCATTGGCGTCGACCGTCGGCGTCGGCGAGCCGGCCCCGTCCGCCGCGGCGCGCAGGCTCTGCCGCAACTGCGATTCGACGCGGTCGAAGAACTGGTTCATGCGCACGATCAAGCGCTCATGCTCGAACACCAGCGCGTCGCCGACCATCACGCGCACCATGCCCGGGTTCTTCTCGCCGAACTGCAGCAGCGCCGTGGCGATGCGCCGCGCCTGCGCCGCACCCGCCGACTCGCGCTCGACGATCTGGTTGACGAGCGTGAAGACGCTCGACTCGATGAACTCGATCAGCCCTTCGAACATCTGCGCCTTGCTGGCGAAGTGGCGGTACAGCGCCGCCTCGCTCACGCCGAGCCGGGCCGCCAGCGCCGCGGTGGTGACGCGCTCGGCGCCCGGCTGCTCGAGCATGGTGGCCAGCGTCTGCAGGATCTGCACGCGGCGCTCACCCGGACGTGGCCGCTTGCGCATGGCGGTCGCCGACGCTGCGGGCAGCGCTGACGCGGCTGCAGCCGGCATCGCCGCCAGTGCCAGCAGCGGTGCCGCAAACGACGCCGCGAGCGGCAGCGCGGCCGCACCC
>JBBIPS010000567.1:0-1614 GCA_037442725.1 Burkholderiales bacterium
CGCGCGGGATCGGCGCGGCATCGCCCGGGCTGGATCGGGTCGCAACAGGGCGGGTGGCGTCGTTCATGGCGTTGCTGCGGCGGCGGCCTGCACCGATTCGATGATCTTGACGTAGCCGGTGCAGCGGCAGAGGTTGCCCGCGAGGGCCTCGCGGATCTGCGCGTCGCTCGGCTTCGGATTGCGGCGCAGCAGCGCCTCGGCGGCCATGATCATCCCCGGTGTGCAGAAGCCGCACTGGGTGCCGAGATGCTCGTGGAAAGCCTGCTGCAGCCGGCTCATGCGGCCATTGGCCGCGAGCTGCTCGATGGTCTCGACGTGCTTGCCCTCGCAACTGGCGGCCAGCGTGATGCAGGCCAGTTGCGGCTGGCCGTCGACGAGGACCGTGCAGGCGCCACATTCGCCGCCGTCGCAGCCCTGCTTGGTACCGGTCAAGCCGAGGGTCTCGCGCAGCACGTCGACCAGCAACGCGTTGTCGGCCACGGCGCGCTCGTGGACGCGCTCGTTCACGGTCAGGGTCAACAGTCGCTTCATCCGCACCTCCGACGACGGCTTCGAGAATGGGCACCGGCGACGCTGTCGAGTCTGGCCCTGCATGGGTCCCGACGCAACTCCTGCGCGCTGCCCCCGTGCGGCGGCGATCGCCGCCCCGGACGCACCGCGACGGGTTGCGAACAGGCGACGATCGACTGCCTAATAAGCTCATTCTGGTACCGGAATACAAGAATAAATTTGATCTGGCTCAGAGTCTGCTGGCGTCGGCGCTGTCCGCGGCCGCTTGCGGGGCGTGCCGGCACGGTTGCGGCTCCGGGTTTCCACGGGTTCGGCTTGGGCCGGGTCGGCCGAGGCGGCCGTCCGCCGCGCTGCGCATCGCGCGCTCTGGCGCTGGTGCGCGGGACGGGACTTGAACCCGTACGCCCTCTTGCGAGAAGCGGCGGGTTTTAAGCCCGCTGTGTCTGCCGATTCCACCACCCGCGCCGATGGCCGGATGATAGTGACAGCGCTGCGTCGAGCGGCCAGGCGGCGTCGGACCACGCAGTTGGACGACCGCCGGCAAAGCGGCCCGCGCGCGTCGATCGTCTGTTCGCCGACCGAACGCGAAGCTGCATGCGTCCTCGCGGCGCGGCGCGCGCTTTCACCTGCGCGACAGCGCCGCGGGCGGCACCGGCTAAAATAGCACGATCGTTCGATTCCGCAGCCGGACCCGGCGCGCCAGCCGTGCCGACTAGAATTTCCCGGTTTACGTGAACGTCAATCCGTCAGTGCAAGCCGATCAGGAGCCATGCGACATGAAGGTACTGGTGCCCGTGAAACGCGTCGTCGACTACAACGTCAAGGTGCGTGTGAAGTCCGACGGCACGGGGGTGGACATCGCCAACGTCAAGATGAGCATGAACCCGTTCGACGAGATCGCCATCGAGGAAGCGGTGCGTCTGCGCGAGAAGGGCGTAGCGACCGAGGTCATCGCCGTCTCGTGCGGCGTCACGCAGTGCCAGGAGACGCTGCGCACCGCGCTCGCGCTCGGCGCCGACCGCGCGATCCTGGTCGAGTCCGACGCCGAACTGCAGCCGCTCGCGGTGGCAAAGCTGCTGCAGGCCGTGGTGAAGAAGGAAAGCC
>JBBIPS010000568.1:0-1613 GCA_037442725.1 Burkholderiales bacterium
GGCCAACGCCGCGACCGCCATCGGCACCAGCGCCTGCGCGCGCAACTGGGCACGCGCCGCGCGCGCGTTCTCGGCCTCGACGATGCCGCTGCGCGACTTGCCCTGCGCGTCGAGCGCTTCGAACCTATAGGCCGGCATGGGTGCCTTCGTCCATCGAATGGTGACGGTGTCCAGCGGCGCTGCGGACGTCGGCGGCGCGCCAACGGGGCCGGTCCACGGCTAACCCGGATCGCGCGTCACGCGCAGCACCTCTTCGGGCGAGGTGGTGCCGGCGTCGACGAGTCGCTGGCCGTCCTCGCGCATCGGGCGCAGGCCGCCGGCGCGCGCGGCGCCGAGCAGTTCGCTCTCGGCGGCACGGTTGTGGATCAGCGCCCGCACCGCGTCGTCGGCGAGCATCAGCTCGTAGACGCCGGTGCGGCCCTTGTAGCCGGTGTGGCCGCAGGCGGCGCAGCCTACCGGGTGCCACGCCACGCGGCCGCCGGCGCCGGGCGCGTCGGCGCGCCGGCACTGTGGGCACAGCTTCCTGACCAGGCGCTGCGCCAGCACGCCCAGCAGCGACGAGCTGAGCAGGAAGGGCTCGACGCCCATATCGGTCAACCTCGTCACCGCGCTCGGCGCGTCGTTGGTGTGCAGCGTGGCGAGCACCAGGTGGCCGGTGAGCGAGGCCTGGATCGCGATCTGCGCGGTCTCGAAGTCGCGGATCTCGCCGATCATGATGACGTCGGGGTCCTGGCGCAGGATGGCGCGCAGCGCCTTGGCGAAGCTGAGGTCGATCTTCGGGTTCACCTGCGTCTGGCCGATGCCGGGCAGCTCGTACTCGATCGGGTCCTCGACCGTCAGGATGTTGGTGCCGGCGGTGTCGATGCGACCCAGCGAAGCGTACAGCGTCGTCGTCTTGCCCGATCCGGTGGGGCCGGTGACCAGCACGATGCCGTGCGGCTGGTGCACCAGGTGGTCGAAGCGGGCGAGCACGTCGCCGCTCATGCCGAGGGCTTCGAGCGTGAACTTCGACTCGGCCTTGTCGAGCAGGCGCAGCACCGCGCGCTCGCCGTGCGCCGACGGCAGCGTCGAGACGCGCACGTCGATCGCGCGCCCGCCGATGCGCAGCGAGATGCGCCCGTCCTGCGGCAGGCGCTTCTCGGCGATGTCGAGCTCGGCCATGATCTTCAGCCGCGAGATCAGCGCGGCGTGCAGCGCCTTGTTCGGCTGCACCACCTCGCGCAGCGTGCCGTCGACGCGGAAGCGCACCGAGCTCGAGCGCTCGTAGGGCTCGATGTGGATGTCGCTCGCGCCGTCCTTGGCGGCCTGCGTCAGCAGGGCGTTGAGCATGCGGATGATCGGCGCGTCGTTGGCGGCCTCGAGCAGGTCCTCCACCGCCGGCAGCTCCTGCAGCAGGCGCGACAGGTCGACGGCGTTCTCGACCTCGCCGATGACCACCGCGGCGCTCGATTCGGCGCCGGCGTAGGCGCGCGCGATGCGTTCGACCAGCGTCGCAGCGGCCTCGCGCTCGAAGCGCGCGACATCGAAGCTGCGCACCACTTCGCTCAACGCGCCGGCGGGCGTCGTCTCGGCGGCCCAGAGCACGCCGCCGCCACCGTCGTCCTCGAGCAGCA
>JBBIPS010000569.1:0-1606 GCA_037442725.1 Burkholderiales bacterium
CGAGAGCCTGCCCGCCGGCGCGCTGATCGACGGCCCGGCGGTGATCGCCGAGCGCAACGCCACCAGCGTCGTCGAGCCCGGCTGGCAGGCGCGTGTCGATGCCGAGGGCATGCTCACGCTGCAGCGCGTGCGGCCGCGCGCCGCCAGCCATGCGCTCGGCACCGGGGCCGACCCGGTGCTGCTCGAGGTCTTCAACAACCTGTTCATGAACATCGCCGAGCAGATGGGGCTGCGGCTGCAGAACACCGCGCACTCGGTCAACATCAAGGAGCGGCTCGACTTCTCGTGTGCGCTGTTCGACGCCACGGGCGCGCTGATCGCCAACGCGCCGCACATGCCGGTGCACCTGGGCTCGATGAGCGAGTCGATCCGCAGCGTGATCGAGCGCAACCCGGCGCTGCGTGC
Source organism: Burkholderiales bacterium (assembly GCA_037442725.1). Classification (GTDB taxonomy): domain Bacteria; phylum Pseudomonadota; class Gammaproteobacteria; order Burkholderiales; family Burkholderiaceae_C; genus Pseudaquabacterium. The sequence continues at coordinate 406 of JBBIPS010000569.1, forward strand.
GGGCGACGTGATGATGCTCAACGACCCCTACCACGGCGGCACGCACCTGCCCGACGTGACGGTGGTCACGCCGGTCTGGGTCGACGCGGCCGACGCCGCGCCGGGCTTCTTCGTCGCCAGCCGCGGCCACCACGCCGACATCGGCGGCAGCACGCCCGGGTCGATGCCGCCGTTCTCGACGACCATCGACGAGGAGGGCGTGCGGTTCGACAACTTCGTGCTCGTGCGCGACGGCGTGCTGCGCGAGCAGGCGTTGCGCGAGCGCCTCGGCGCCGGGCGCTGGCCGGCACGCAACCCCGAGCAGACGATCGCCGACCTGCGCGCGCAGATCGCGGCCAACGAGAAGGGCGTGCACGAGCTGCGCGCGATGGTGGCGCAGTACGGCCGCGCCACGGTGACGGCCTACATGCGCCACGTGCAGGACAACGCCGAGGAGTCGGTGCGCCGAGTCATCGGCGCGCTCGACTCGACCCTGGGCGCCGGCACGTTCGAGCTGGCGCTCGACAACGGCGCGAGGATCGTCGTCGGGGTCTCGGTCGACGCCACCGCACGCAGCGCGACGATCGACTTCAGCGGCACCAGTGCGCAGCTGCCGAACAACTTCAACGCGCCCAGGGCGGTGACGATGGCCGCGGTGCTGTACGTGTTCCGCACACTGGTCGACGACGACATCCCGCTCAACGCCGGCTGCCTGGTGCCGCTGCGCGTCATCGTCCCCGAGGGCTGCATGCTCAACCCGCGCCCGCCGGCGGCGGTGGTGGCGGGCAACGTCGAGACCTCGATGTGCGTGACCAATGCGCTCTACGGCGCGCTCGGCGTGATGGCGGCCAGCCAGTGCACGATGAACAACTTCACCTTCGGCAACGCGACGCACCAGTACTACGAGACCATCGCCGGCGGCTCGGGCGCCGGCGTGCTGCGCGACGCCGCAGGCCAGGTGGTCGGTGGCTTCGACGGCACCAGCGTCGTGCAGACGCACATGACCAACTCGCGGCTGACCGATCCAGAGGTGCTCGAGTTCCGCTTCCCGGTGCGGCTGGACTCGTTCGCGATCCGCCACGGCTCGGGCGGCGCCGGGCGCTGGCACGGCGGCGACGGCGCAGTGCGGCGCGTGCGCTTCCTCGAGGCGATGACGGCGTCGATCCTCAGCAACGGGCGGCGCGTGGCGCCGTTCGGCCTGGCCGGCGGCGCGTTGACAGCC
>JBBIPS010000570.1:0-1606 GCA_037442725.1 Burkholderiales bacterium
CAGGCGCGGCGCCGGCCGGCGCGCAAACCAGAGTCGTCTCATGGCGTCGCAGGATAGCGGCATTCGGGCGCGCCGCGCCGTCATGACGCTGCGACACCAGTGCGCGCATCACGGCGCCTGCCGGGCCCCTGCCGGTGCCACCACGATGCTGTCGTGCCCGCCGGCGCCGAAGGCCTGCTCGCGCAGTGCAGCGAGTTGGTCGCGCACCCGCGCCGCCTGCTCGAACTCGAGGTTGCGGGCGTGCTCGATCATCTGGCGCTCGAGCGCCTTGATGCGCCGCGCCAGCTCCTTCTCCGACAACGCCCCGATCTCCTGGAGTGCGGCCGCCTCGATCTGGCCGCGCAGCTTGCTGCGGTCGTCCTGCACGTCGACGATGCCGTCGATCATCTCGCGCACCTGCTTGCTGATGCCGCGCGGCGTGATGCCGAGCGCGGCGTTGTGCGCGAGCTGCCTGGCGCGCCGCCGCTCGGTTTCGCCGATGGCCTTGGCCATCGACTCGGTGCGGTGGTCGCCGTACAGGATGGCGCGACCGCGGAGATGGCGCGCGGCACGGCCGATGGTCTGGATCAGGCTGCGCTCGGAGCGCAGGAAGCCCTCCTTGTCGGCATCGAGGATCGCCACCAGCGAGACCTCGGGGATGTCGAGCCCCTCGCGCAGCAGGTTGATGCCGACCAGCACGTCGAACACGCCCAGGCGCAGGTCACGGATGATCTCGACGCGCTCGACCGTGTCGACGTCCGAGTGCAGGTAGCGCACCTTGACGCCGTTCTCGGCGAGGTAATCGGTCAACTGCTCGGCCATGCGCTTGGTCAACGTCGTGATCAGCACGCGCTCGTCGAGCACGACCCGGTCGCGAATCTCCTGCAGCACGTCGTCGACCTGGGTGCTCGCCGGCCGCACCTCGACCATCGGGTCGACCAGTCCGGTCGGGCGCACCAGTTGCTCGACGACCTGGCCGGCATGCGCCTGCTCGTACGGCCCCGGGGTGGCCGAGACGAAGATCGCCTGGCGCATGCGGGCCTCGAACTCGTCGAACTTCAGCGGCCGGTTGTCCAGCGCGCTGGGCAGTCGGAAGCCGTACTCCACCAGCGTCGCCTTGCGCGCGCGGTCGCCGTTGTACATGCCGCCGAACTGGCCGATCAGCACGTGGCTCTCGTCGAGGAACATGATCGCGTCGCGCGGCAGGTAGTCGACCATCGTCGACGGCGGCGCGCCCGGCGCGGCGCCCGACAGGTGCCGGGTGTAGTTCTCGATGCCCTTGCAGTGCCCCACCTCCTGCAGCATCTCCAGGTCGAAGCGGGTACGCTGCTCGAGCCGCTGCGCCTCGACCAGCTTGCCGGCGGCGACGAACTCGGCCAGCCGCTCGCGCAGCTCGACCTTGATGCTCTCGATGGCCGCCAGCACGCGCTCGCGCGGCGTCACGTAGTGGCTCGACGGGTAGATCGTGAAGCGCGGCACCTTGTGCCGCACGTGTCCGGTGAGCGGGTCGAGCAGCGCGAGCGACTCGATCTCGTCGTCGAACAGCTCGAGCCGCAGCGCCAGCTCGGAGTGCTCGGCCGGGAAGACGTCGATGGTGTCGCCGCGCACGCGGAAGGTCCCGCGCGCG
>JBBIPS010000571.1:0-1595 GCA_037442725.1 Burkholderiales bacterium
CGCGCCGCCAGGCCGACGCGGCCCAGCATCTGCCGCGCCGCATCCTGGGCCAGCGCCGCGCCGACACGGCGGATGCGCAGCGGCAGCGCGACGTTGTCGAGCGCGCTGAACTCGGGCAGCAGGTGGTGGAACTGGTAGACGACGCCGAGGTGCCGGTTGCGCCAGCGGCCCAGCGCGGCGGCGTCGAGCGTGGCCAGGTCGCGTCCCATCAGTTCGACGCGGCCGGCGCTCGGCGCATCGAGGCCGCCGAGCAGGTGCAGCAGCGTGCTCTTGCCCGACCCCGACGCACCGACCACCGCCAGCGCCTGGCCCGCGCGCACCTCGAGGTCGATGCCGCGCAGCACCGCGACGTCCAGCCCGCCCTCGGTGAAACGCTTGGCCAGGCCCTGGCAGCGCAGCACCACGTCGCCGGCGGCAACGCGGCCGGCCGAGCCGAGTCCCGACGGCGCGGGCGCCCCCGCCGCCGACCCGTCCTCACTCATGGCGCAGCGCCTCGGCCGGGTTGACGCGGCTGGCGCGCCAGCTCGGGTAGAGCGTCGCGACGAACGCCAGCGCCAGCGAGATCAGCGCGATCGGCAGCACGTCGCTCATCAGCGGCTGGCTCGGCATGCGGCTGATCAGGTAGATGCTGCCGGGCAGGAAGGCCACGCCGAGCAGGCGCTCGATCGCCGGCACGATGACGCCGATGTTGAACGCCACCAGCAGCCCGAGCGCGACGCCTGTGGCGGTGCCGATGATGCCGCTGGCGGCACCCTGGACGACGAAGATGCCCATCACCGAGCGCGGGCTGGCGCCGAGCGTGCGCAGGATGGCGATGTCGGCCTGCTTGTCGGTCACCGTCATCACCAGCGTCGAGACCAGGTTGAACGCGGCCACCGCGACGATCAGCGTCAGGATGATGAACATCATCCGCTTCTCGATCTGCACCGCGTCGAACCAGTTGCGGTTGGTGCGCGTCCAGTCGCGCACCACCAGGCCCGGGCCGAGCGTGGCGGCGAGCCGGGCACCGACCGCGCGCGCGGACTGCGCGTCGGCCAGTCGCAACTGCACGCCGGTCGGCCCGGCGACGCGGTACAGCCTGGCGGCGTCGTCGACGTGGATCAGCGCCAGGCTGCTGTCGTACTCGTAATGACCCGAGTCGAAGGTGCCGGCCACGGTGAAGGCCTTGAGCCGCGGCACGACGCCGGCCGGTGTCACCTGCCCGCCGGGGGCGACCAGCGTGACCGAGTCGCCCTCGTGCACATGCAGCGCGCGTGCCAGCTCGACGCCCAGCACGACGCGCCAGGCGCCGCCCTGCAGCCGCGCCAGCGTGGTGTCGCGCAGCCGCGCCGCGACGGCGGTGACGCCGGCTTCGTCGGCCGGCGAGATGCCGCGCACCACCGCGCCACGCATCTCGTCGCCACGCGCGATCAGCGACTGCGCAGCGATGAACGGCGCGGCGCCAACCACCGCCGGATCGCGCCGTGCCTGCGCCGCGGTGGCGTGCCAGTGGCGGCACAGCGCGGCCAGGTAGAGCCCGCCGAAAAAGGCGCCGTTCTCGGCCGGCGTCCACCAGGCCAGCGCGTTCGGCCGCGCCAGCGCGCAATCCTCCGGCG
>JBBIPS010000572.1:0-1571 GCA_037442725.1 Burkholderiales bacterium
TCGAGGTGGCGCTGTGCGAAGTCGCGCGCGGCGATCGCCATCGCCACCGCCGCCAGCAGCGCCGCGAGCAGCGCGACCAGGTTGAGGAAGCGCTGCGCGCGGTCGAGCGTCTGGCGCATCTCGGGCCGGCCCGACTCGAGCGACTCGACGCGCAGTCCGTGCAGGCGGCCCGCGTCGATGCGCGACTGCGCCCAGCGCACCCATTCGGCGACGCGCGCCTGCGCCGCGTCGGGCGCGGCCAGCGCCAGGCGCCACGTGATGCGGCTGGTCGGCTGCACCAGCCCGGTGGCGGCGAGGTCGTCGGCATGCAGCATGACGCGCGGCGCAAAGCTCATGAAACCGGCACCGCGGTCGGGCTCGAGGACGATCACGCGCTCGATCGCGAGACGTGTGTCGCCAAGCAGCAGGTCGTCGCCGACCCTCAATTGCAACGCGTCGAGCACGCCGGCGTCGACCCAGACGCGGCCGCGCGCGGGTCCGGCGGCGATCTCCTGCGCCGGTGCGTCGCCACCCGCCTTGACGACCATCCGGCCGCGCAGCGGATACCCCGCACCGACCGCCTTCACCGCCACCAGCCGCACGGCGCCGCCCTGCTCGTCGCGCGCGCGCGCCATGCTCGGGAAGCTCGCACTGGCCACCTGCTGCAATCCCAGCTCGCGCGCCTTGGCATTGAATTCGGCCGGCGCCGGCCGGTCGCTCGCCAGCACCGCGTCGCCGCCGAGCCACTGGCGCGCGTCGCGCGCCAGCGCGGCATCGAGCCGGGTGGCGAAGAATCCCACCGCGCTCATTGCGGCCACCGCCAGCAGCACCGCCACCATCAACAGCCGCAACTCGCCGCTGCGCAGGTCGCGCCAGGCCTGGCGCCAGGCCAGTGCGGTGATCGAGACCGGGAGCGCATCGCCTCGCATGGGCGCGACGGTACACCACGCGAAGGCAACGACCTGCCGGGGCACGGCGCGCACGGCCTGCACGCTGCGTGCAGCCGCATCGAACGCCCGCACCGGTGCCGGCTGCTGTAATGGCGCGATGAACACCACCGCCCGCCCCTTGCCCCCGCTGTTCGTCTCGCACGGCTCGCCGATGATGGCGCTCGAGCCCGGCGCGGCGGGCGCCTTCCTGGCCACACTCGGCCCGGCGCTCGGCGCCCTGGCGCAGCGCGACGGCGTCGAGTGCAGCGGCGGCACCACCGCACCGAAAGCGATCCTCGCGATCTCGGCGCATTCGCTCGCGCGCGAGCCGACGCTGCTGGCCGCCGCGCAACACCCGACGGTGCACGACTTCGGCGGCTTCCCGCAGGCGCTCTACGCGTTGCGCTACGACACCGCCGGCGCGCCCGCGCTGGCGCCACGTGTGGCCGCACTGGCTGCGGCCGCGGGCCTGGCCGTGCACAGCGTCGAGCAGGGCGGGCTCGACCACGGCATCTGGATGCCGCTGCGCCTGGCCTGGCCGCGCGCCGACGTGCCGGTATCCACCACCGGCTCGATCACCGGCGGCTCGAATGTCTTGAACGTGGCGTCAGCGGCCGGGATTACCGTAGGCCGGCCGATCACCGTGGCCGGCGCCGGCGCGAA
>JBBIPS010000573.1:0-1570 GCA_037442725.1 Burkholderiales bacterium
GGCGGCGCCGGCGGCGCCGGACGGCAGCAGGTCGCGCACGTTGTACGGCATCGCATCGAGCCGGCCAACGCCATACAGGATCAGCGCCAGCGCGAGCACCGCTGCCGCCTCGGCCGCAGCCAGCCCGCGGCGGCTCGGCGCTGGCACGGCCGGCAACGGACCGGTATCGACGCGCAGGTCTTGCGGCGCCCGGCCCAGTCGCAGACCCAGCGCCAGGCCGATCCAGCCGCCGCCGGCCTCGAGCACGATGTCGGTCAGGTCCGACACCTTGCCGGGCAGCAGGATCTGCCCGCCCTCGACGAGCATCGCCATGCCCGCGGTCAGAGCGACTCCGCACACGATCCGCAAGCGCCTTGCGCGGGGTCGCCCGGCGCCGACGACGCCAGCCCAGAGCAGGCCGCCGGGCATGAACATCAGCACCTTGCGCAGCAGCTCGGTCAGCGCGTGGTACTCGGTGCCCATGTAGTAGGTCGCGAAGGGGACGCCGGCCCATCCTGCCAGGCGCGGCCGCACGAAGTCCGACGAGGCGTCGAACTCGAACGGATACCAGAACACGGCCAGTGCCAGCGCGGACCACGCCAGCCACAGCGATGGCCACGGCAGGCGGCGCGTCGTTACGGTGACCTGCTCCGGCACGCCGTCGCGGCGCAGCCAGGCGCGCGACACGCACGCCGCGCCGGCCAGGCTGCCGAGCGACGCGGTGATGATGTCGGTCACGCTGCTGAAGCGCGAGTAGACGAACAACTGCAGCAGCTCGATCACCGCCGCCGCCAGCAACCCGTTGCGTGCCGCGCGCAGCGGCGCGGCGCCGTTGAGGCGCCACAGCAGGCCGACCGGCCACCACAGCAAAACATCGGTGGCCAGCTTGTAGATCGCCAGCGCCGGATCGCCGGGCAGTCCGGCGAACGGGACGAGGTTGATGCGTCCGGCATGCAGCTTGTGCACCAGCTCGACCGGGCTGATCGTCAGATCCAGCGGCATCACCGCGTAGATCAGCACCGCCGCCAGGTAGCCGCGCAGCACGAGCATGGAAAACCGATGCGTCGACTGCTCGAGCCACCAGCGCGACAGCCAGTCCAGCACCGGTCTGCCGTAACCAAAGTACAGCCCGATGCCGAGCAACGCGCCGGCCGCCTCGGCCAGCACGTCGTTCTGCGACACGGTGCGCCCCGGGAAGAAGACCTGGGCGAACTCGATGCCGACCGCGAGCGCAACGCACAGCAGTGCAGTCAGCAGCGCTGCCAGTGCACGGGCCAGGCTGACCCGCGGCGCCGGGGTCTGCGCCAGCATCATGAACGACAGCGGCAGGAACAGCAGCAGGTTGGCCACCAGGTCGGCGCGCGATTCGACGCCGAGGTTCAGGAACGGTGCCTGCTGGAAGCGTTGCCAGGCCTCATCCCAGGGCACCCAGACGTAGTGCAGCGGCACCAGACTGCCGTAGACGACGAAGGCCAGGTACGCCCACAGGACGATGCGCAGGAACCGCCGCGCCGCATGCGCAGCGCTGACCGGCGGCGTTGCTGCAGGGCGAGGCTTCGTCTGCCCTGCCAGCGCCGGCGCGGTGCGCGCC
>JBBIPS010000574.1:0-1564 GCA_037442725.1 Burkholderiales bacterium
TCTCGCCGTGGTAGTCGAAGATGTGGGTCTCGACGATCGAGTCCACCGGGCAGCTTTCCTCGCAGAAGCCGCAGAAGATGCACTTGGTCAGGTCGATGTCGTAGCGCGTCGTGCGGCGGCTGCCGTCGTCGCGCACGTCGCTCTCGATCGTGATCGCCAGCGCCGGGCACACCGCCTCGCACAGCTTGCAGGCGATGCAGCGCTCCTCGCCGTTGTCGTAGCGGCGCAGCGCGTGCAGGCCGCGGAAGCGCGGCGACAGCGGGGTGCGCTCCTCGGGGTACTGGATCGTGATCTTCTTCTGGAAGAAGTAGCGCCCGGTGAGCCTCATGCCCTTGAGCAACTCCAGCAGCATGAAGCTGGAGACGAAGTCCTTCAGCGATGCGGTGGCAGCCATGTGCGGTGTCACTTCCAGATGTTCAGGGGGGTCTGCATCCACAGCCCCACCAGCACCAGCCAGACCAGCGTGATCGGGATGAAGACCTTCCAGCCCAGGCGCATGATCTGGTCGTAGCGATAGCGCGGGAAGGTGGCGCGCACCCACAGGAACATCGTCACGACGACGAAGACCTTGGCGCCGAGCCAGATCCAGCCGGGGATGAAGTCGAGCGCGGCGAACGGGGGCAGCCAGCCGCCGAGGAACATCACCGTGGCCAGCATCGAGACCAGGATCATGTTGGCGTATTCGGCGAGGAAGAACATCGCGAACGACATGCCCGAGTACTCGATCATGTGGCCGGCGACGATCTCGCTCTCGCCCTCGACGACGTCGAACGGATGGCGCGCCGTCTCGGCCAGCCCCGAGATGAAGTAGACGACGAAGATCGGCAGCAGCGGCAGCCAGTTCCAGGACAGCACGCCCAGGCCGCGGTCGGCCATCATGCCGCGCCCCTGGCCGAGCACGATCTCGGTCATGTTCAGGCTTCCCGAGACCATCAGCACGATGACCACCGCGAAACCCATCGCGATCTCGTAGCTCACCATCTGCGCCGACGCGCGCAGTGCGCCGAGGAAGGCGTACTTCGAGTTCGACGCCCAGCCGGCGATGATCACGCCGTAGATCTCGATCGAGGTGATCGTCATCAGCAGCAGCAGGCCGGCGTTGACGTTGGCCAGCGCGACCTCGGGTCCGAACGGCATCACCACCCACGCCGCCAGCGCCGGCATGATCGTCATCACCGGGCCGAGGAAGTACAGGCCCTTGACGGCCGCGGTCGGGCGGATGATCTCCTTGAAGACGAGCTTGACGGCATCGGCGATCGGCGTCAGCAGCCCGTACGGGCCGACGCGGTTGGGCCCCGGTCGGATCTGCGTGAAGCCGATGCCCTTGCGTTCCCACAGCGTCAGGTAGGCCACCGCGCCCATCAGCGGCGCCACCAGCACGATGATCTTGATCAGGTTCCAGATCACCGGCCAGAGCACGCCGCCGAACAGCGTGCCGCCGTACTGGTTGAAGCTGTCGATCATGGTCAGGCCTTCTCGATCGTCACGGCGCCGAACATCGCGCCGAGCGTGGCGGTGTCGGCGTGGCCCGCCGGCACGCGCACCGCGCCGGCGGCCAGCGTCG
>JBBIPS010000575.1:0-1556 GCA_037442725.1 Burkholderiales bacterium
CCGGCCGGCCGCCGCCGGCCTGGCGCCGCGTGCCGCCGATGCCGATCGTCATGCGTCCGAGCACGATCGGCTCGGCGCGCTCGCCCGCCGGCGGCTCGAAGCCGGCGATCGGCACGCGCGGGATGCTGCGCTTGATCAGGCGCTCGATGTCGCGCAGGAAGATCTCCTCGTCGAGGCAGGCCAGCGAGACGGCCTGGCCCGACGAGCCGGCGCGGCCGGTGCGGCCGATGCGGTGCACGTAGTCCTCGGGCACGTTGGGCAGCTCGAAGTTGACGACGTGCGGCAACTGGTCGATGTCGATGCCGCGCGCGGCGATGTCGGTGGCCACCAGCACCTGCAGCTCGCCGGTCTTGAACTCGGCCAGCGCCTTGGTGCGCGCGCCCTGGCTCTTGTTGCCGTGGATCGCCATCGCGCTGATGCCCTCTTTCCCGAGGAACTCGGCGAGCCGGTTCGCGCCGTGCTTCATGCGTGTGAAGACCAGCACCTGGTGCCAGTCGCCGCTTTTGATCAGATGCGCCAGCAGCTCCTTCTTGCGCTCGCGTCCGACCGGGTGCACGACCTGGCCGATGTTGTCGGCGGTGGCGTTGCGCCGCGCCACTTCGATCAGCGCCGGGTGGTTCAGCAGTCGGTCGGCCATCGCCTTGATCTCGTCGCTGAAGGTGGCGCTGAAGAGCAGGCTCTGCTTCTTCGGCGGCAGCAGCGCCAGCACCTTCCTGACGTCGTGGATGAAGCCCATGTCGAGCATGCGGTCGGCTTCGTCGAGGACGAAGATCTGCACCTGGCCGAGGTCGAGCGTGCCGCGCTGGTGGTGGTCGAGCAGGCGTCCCGGTGTGGCGACCAGCACGTCGACGCCCTTGCGCAGCCGGTCGATCTGCGGTTGCATGCCGACGCCGCCGAAGATCACCATGCTGGTCAGCGGCAGGTGCCTGCCGTAGGCGCGCACACTCTCCTCGACCTGTGCTGCCAGCTCGCGCGTCGGCGTCAGGATGAGGGCGCGGATCGCGATCCGGCCGCGCGCATCGCGCCGGGCGGGCGCGCTGGCCAGGCGCTGCAGCAGCGGCATCGCGAAGGCCGCGGTCTTGCCGGTGCCGGTCTGCGCGCCAGCGAGCAGGTCGCCGCCGGCGAGCACGGCCGGAATCGCCTGCAGCTGGATCGGGGTGGGGGTCTCGTAGCCCTGCTCGCGAACAGCGCGCAGGATCGGCTCGGCCAGGCCGAGGTCGTCGAATTTCATGCAGTGGTCGCCCGTCCGGGAGGGGCGCTGTGATCGGCCTGCTGCCGCTCGCTGACGAGGGCCCCAGTCGGGAAGGCAGATGGATCGGGAGGTCTGAGGCGACTGCAGCAGCGTGACGGGTGGCGCTGTCGCAGGGCGGATTGTAGCGGCCGGGCCGTCGCGGCAGCGGCGTCCGGGATAATGCACGGTCTGGCCGCGACTTCGCGTGCGGCCCCGGGGCGGCGCCGCGCGAATGCGGTTCGCGCGGGCTCGCGCACCGCCTCGCGGCCACCCCCCAACCCTCATTCAACCTGCATCCGCCATGGCCCAGTACGTCATCACCATG
>JBBIPS010000576.1:0-1551 GCA_037442725.1 Burkholderiales bacterium
GGACGCCGCGCGCAACGTGCGCGCGCTGCTGTATCCGCGCGCCGGACTGCTGGCGGCCCTGGGTGTGGAGGTCCGGGTCCGTGCGCCGCAGGAGATGCCGCAACAGCCGCGCCTGATCCTGCTGCAGACCGGCCTGGCCCAGGTGCCGCACCTCGATGCATTGCAGTGGGTGCCGGGAGCCCTGGCCGATCACCTGACCTCGTTCGGTGGAGCGCTGAGGCAGCGCCAGGGCCAGACGACGGCGCTGCAGTGGATCGAATCGGGTGCCACGGCCAGTTACGGCAACGTCAGCGAGCCGTGCAACCACCTGCAGAAGTTCCCGCACCCGCAGGCGCTGTTGCTGAACTATGTCCAGGGTTCGAGCGCGATCGAGGCGTACTGGAAGAGCGTGGCCTGGCCGCAGCAGGGCGTGTTCGTCGGCGAACCGCTGGCGGCGCCGTTCGCGCGGCCACGTTGATGTGCTTGCACCGAGGCCGTTGCACCGCAGTCGTGGGGACGATGCCGCGCGGGTGTTGCGGCGCGAGCTCGAACCCCGGCATCGTTCTGATGACCCGGCGGCCCACGCGGGCAGGGCGTCGCGGCCCTGCTGTCAGCCGCTCACCGCCATCGCCGCAAGTTGCCCGGCACGCACGGCGCCTTCGAGCGTCGCCGGGTAGGGGCCGTCGATGTAGTCGCCCGCGGCGGCCAGCCCTGGCGCGACGTGCATCGGTGGCCGCGCCAGACCGGGTGTGCAGGCGAAGGTGGCGCGGCGCTCGGCGCCCGCGTGTCGGATGACCTCCGCGTCGGTGCCGTCGAAGGCACCGGCAAAGGTCTGGCGTGCCTGTGCCAGCACCGCGGCGGTGCTGGCGTGCAGGCCCCGTTCGGTCCAGGCGCGCGCGCTGCTGACGACGAACGCGAAGCAGCCGGGTGCGACGCCGAGCCGGCCCAGATCGAAGACGAACTGCGCCGGTGCCATCGGTCCGCTGACCAAGGCCGTCATCGGCTGCGGCAGGCGCAGCGCGGTGTCGAGCAGGTAGACGGTGACGATCGGCTCGTAGCGGATGGCTGCTGCGCGCGCGCTCCATGCGGCATCGACATCGGCAGTCAACCGGGCAGCCTCGGTCGCGCTGCACGCCAGCACGACGGCGTCGAAAAGCTCGTCGTCGACGTCCCAGTGCGAACCCGCACTGCGAACCGCCTGGACGCGCCGGCCGAGGTTCAGCGTTGTGCCGTGGCGCGCCAGCCAGGACCGGGCCGGATCGGGCAGCAGTGCCGACAGCGGCGCGCGCGGCAGCAGCAGGTCGGCACTGCCTCGGCTGGAGAACAGCGCGTCCTGCAGCACACGCAGGAAGACCGTCGCGCTGGCCTGCGTCATCGGTGTGTTCAGCGCCGCGGTGCAGACAGGGTCGATCAGGTCGCGCACGATCGAGCGCGGCAGGTCGCTGCACAGCGACTGGACGGTCAGGCCGCCGTTGCAGCCAAAGCCGCGCAGCCACCAACCGGCGGCGGTGCGCAGCAGCCGCAGCCGGTCGGCCAACGGCCAGCAGCGCGCGGCCAGCACGCCGCGCGTGA
>JBBIPS010000577.1:0-1543 GCA_037442725.1 Burkholderiales bacterium
GCTGGCCGCGCTCGCGCGCCGCCGCGCAGGCGGTGCAGTAGGGCGACTGCGGCTCGAGTTGCAGGCGCGCGAACGGGATCTCGGCGCCGCACTCGATGCACAGGCCGTAGTAGCCCGCGGCGAGCCGCTTCAAGGCCTCGGCGATGGCCGCGAGTTCGACCGCCTCGTGGTCGGACACGGCAAGATCGACCTCGCGATCGGCGTCGCGCTGCGGCGCGTCGTCACCATCCTGCAGCAGCACTTCGCGGGCGTGCTCGAAGCGCGTCCGGCCGTCGAGGTGGCTGGTGTCCGCGGCGCTCAGTTCGCGCTGGCGCCGGCGCAACACGGCTTCGAGCTCGGCTTTCTGTTGCGCTGTGAGGTGCTTGCTCATGGTGCCATCCTGCGGGGCCGATGTCCTGCACTCGATGCTGACACCCGCGATCGAGCGCGGCATTGATGACGCGCAAGGCGGGCGCGACGCGCGACGCGCCTGCCTACAATCGCGCGCTGCCCCGGTGCGCTGACGCCCGCGGAGCGCAACCCCGCACCCTCCCACGCGATGCCTGCCCGGCCACGATGAGCCCTTCGATGCTGCCTGCCGCGTGCGACGTGCTCGTCGTCGGTGCCGGCCCGGCCGGCAGCGCGTGTGCGCAGGCGCTGGCGCGCGGCGGCCTGCGGGTGGTGCTCGCCGACCAGCACGACTTCCCGCGCGACAAGGTCTGCGGCGACGGGCTGATCCCCGATGCCCTGCGCGCGCTGCGCCGGCTCGGCGTGCACGACGAGGTGATGGCGCAGGCGCAGGCGGTGCGGCATGTGGGCTGCGTCGGCCCGCGCGGCGGGCGCATCGACGTCCCCGGTGAGCTGGCGGTGCTGCCGCGACGCCAGCTCGACGATATTCTCAAATGCGCCGCGGAACGCGCCGGCGCGCGCTTCTTCGCCCCGCTGCGCTTCGAGGCGCCGCTGCTGGCCGGGGAGCGCGTCATCGGTGCGCAGTTGACAGGCCCCGATGGCGCGCGCGAAATCCGCTCACGCTGGACCGTGCTGGCCACCGGTGCCGTGCCGCGGGCGCTGATCGCCGCCGGCATGTGCCAGCGCCACACGCCCAGCGGCGTGGCGCTGCGCGGCTACGTCAGGAACCCGGCGCTGGTCGGCCGCATCAGCGCGCTCGAGGTGGTCTGGCACAAGCGGCTGCGCAAGGGCTATGGCTGGATCTTTCCGTGCCCGGGTGGGGTCTTCAACATCGGCGTCGGGCTGGCGCACAGCCACGCCCAGGGCGCCGACGGCCGCCGGAGCATGCAGGACGTCAACCTGCGCGACATGTTCGCCAGCTTCGGCGAGGTCTACGCGCCGGCGCGCGAGCTGCTCGCCGGCGGGCAGTGGCAGGGCGAGCTCAAGGGTGCGCCGCTGCGCTGCTCGCTCGGCGGTGCGCGGCTGGCGCGGCCCGGCCTGCTCGTCACCGGCGAGGCCGCAGGCAGCACGTACGCCTTCACCGGCGAGGGCATCGGCAAGGCGATGGAGACGGGGCTGCTCGCGGCCGAGGCCCTGCTGGGCGCTGCGCCAGGCG
>JBBIPS010000578.1:0-1542 GCA_037442725.1 Burkholderiales bacterium
GCCCAGCCGCGGGTGCTCGACCAGCCAGCGCTCGCAGCGCTGGCTGCCGCGCGAGAAACAGAATGCCGCCAGCAGCACGAAAGGCGTCGTCGGCAACAGCGGCAGGACGATGCCGACGATGCCGGCGGCCAGGCTGAACGAGCCGGCGGCGATCCAGAGCAGGCGCAACCAGCGCGGACGCGCAGCGATCGCGGCAAGGGTCTCGGGCATCGGCGCATTGTCGCCGCCCGAGCCCCGCAACTCGCCGTCGGCTGACGGGCCTGGCGCACCGGCCCGGGCGGTCGGGTGGTGCGACGACGATCGAGGCGGCTAGCATAGTGGTCCAGGAGACCCCAACCATGACCGTCATCACCAACATCGAAGACCTGCGCCAACTGGCGCAGAAGCGCGTGCCGCGCATGTTCTACGACTATGCCGACTCGGGCAGCTGGACCGAGAGCACCTACCGCGCCAACGTCACCGACTTCCAGGGCATCAAGCTGCGCCAGCGCGTCGCGGTGAACATGGAGAACCGCAGCACCGCGACCAGGATGGTCGGCATCGACGTGGCGATGCCGGTGGCCATCGCGCCGACAGGGCTCACCGGCATGCAGCACGCCGACGGCGAGATCCTGGCCGCGCGCGCGGCGGAGAAGTTCGGCATCCCGTTCACGCTGTCGACGATGAGCATCTGCTCGATCGAGGACGTCGCCGCGGCGACGCGCGCGCCGTTCTGGTTCCAGCTCTACGTGATGCGCGACCGCGACTTCATCGAGCGGCTGATCGACCGCGCCAAGGCCGCGCATTGCAGCGCACTGGTGCTCACGCTCGACCTGCAGATCCTCGGCCAGCGCCACAAGGACCTGAAGAATGGCCTGTCGGCACCGCCCAAGCTCACCATCGCCAACCTCCTCAACATGATGACCAAGCCGCGCTGGTGCCTGGGCATGCTCGCGACCCGGCATCGCCAGTTCGGCAACATCGTCGGCCACGTCAAGGGCGTGGGCGACATGAGCTCGCTGTCCGAATGGACGGGAAAGCAGTTCGACCCGCAGCTCAACTGGGGCGACGTCGAGTGGATCAAGAAGCGCTGGGGCGGCAAGCTGATCCTCAAGGGCATCCAGGACGTCGAGGACGCGCGGATCGCCGCCGACTCGGGTGCCGACGCGCTCATCGTCAGCAACCACGGCGGGCGCCAGCTCGATGGCGCCGAGTCGAGCATCCGCGCGCTGCCGGCGGTCGCCGACGCGGTGGGATCGAAGATCGAGGTGCACATGGATGGCGGCATCCGCTCGGGGCAGGACGTGCTCAAGGCCTGGGCGCTGGGCGCGCGCGGCACCTACATCGGCCGCGCCTTCCTCTACGGCCTGGGCGCGCTCGGCGAGGCCGGCGTGACGCAGGCGCTCGAGATCATCCACAAGGAGCTCGACCTGACGATGGCCTTCTGCGGCCGCACCCGCGTCGAGCAGGTGGACAAGAGCATCCTGCTGCCGGGGACGTACCCGCTTTGAGGCTCGAAGCGGACCCGAGCCGCCTGCGCACCCGGCAGTCGGTGAAGAAGAG
>JBBIPS010000579.1:0-1540 GCA_037442725.1 Burkholderiales bacterium
CCAGCGCGAGCGCCGCGGCCAGTGCCGCGCCGCGCCGGCTCAGGCGCGCGGCCGCGCGGTTCTGCCTCGGCGTCATCGCTTCGGCGGTCGGGAGCATGCGTGTCATCGGGGTGGCCTCGGTAGTCATTCGGTTTCCTGCTCGCCCAGCAGTTGCAGGTCGATCGCGTCGCACAGGCAGTGCAACACCAGCAGGTGCGCCTCGAGCACGCGCGCACGGCGGTCGTGCGGCACGGCCACCAGCACATCGGTCTCACCCAGCGCGGCGGCGATTGCGCCGCCGGTGCGACCGGTGAGCGCGATCACGGTCATGTCCTTGCCCTGCGCCGCCTGCACCGCTGCGCGCAGCCCGGGGTGCTCGCCCTCGGGGTCGATCAGCAGCAACACGTCACCGCTCGTGCCGAGGGTCGCGACCTGGCGCGCCAGCGCCTGATCGAACCCGCCCTCGACCCCGAGCGCCGACAGCAGCGCACCATCGCCACCGAGCGCGATCGCCGCCAGGCCGGGGCGCTCGTGCTCGAATCGGCCGAGCAATTCGCCGGCCAGCAACTGCGCCAGGCAGGCCGACGCACCCAGCCCCGCGACGAAGAGCCGGCCGCCCGCGGTCAGCCCGGCCACCAAGGCCTGCGCCGCATCGGCCACAGGGCGGCCCAGCGCCTCGGCGGCCTGGTACTCCAGGTCCGCGCTTTCGAAGAACTGCTGCTGGACGCGCTGCTCGAGCATGTGCACGAATGATATGACAGCCCCCCGCAGCGGCAGTTCCGCCGCGGCGCCGGGCTCGTCTCACCCGGCGTCGAACGCGGCGCGGATCCACTGCAGCGCATCGCCGTCGATCGCCACCACGTCGAAGCGACACGGCGGTGGCTCGGCCAGCCGCAGCAGGTAGTGCTGCGCGGCGCGCACGATGCGCCGCTGCTTGAGGCTGCCGACGCTGGCGGCCGCGCCGCCGTGCGCGGCGTCGCGGCGCGAGCGCACCTCGACGAAGACCAGCGTGCCGTCGCGCTCGCGCAGGATCAGGTCGATCTCGGCGGCGCGCACGCGCGGCCCGCCGGCGAGCCGATAATTGCGGCACACCAGGCGCAGGCCCTGCCGCTGCAGGTGATCGAGGGCAAGCTGCTCGGCGGCATCGCCGAGCGACTTGGTGTCCCCCCCGCCCCGCCCACCCTTGAACATCGACGCCCCGCTGCTCCGACAGGCTGCCGCTGCCGCCGCCGGCGCGCAGCACTACCCCGCGCCGGCACTGTACGTGCTGGCCACGCCGATCGGCAACCTGGCCGACCTGACGCTGCGCGCGATCCACGTCCTCGGCCTGGTCGATGCAGTGGCGTGCGAGGACACGCGCGTGGCCGGCGCACTGCTGCACCACCTCGGCCTGGACAAACCCTTGCAGTCGCTGCACCGGCACAACGAGAGCACCGCGACGCTGCGTGTGTGCGCGCGGCTCGCGCAGGGGCAGCGCGTGGCGTACGTCAGCGACGCCGGCACGCCCGCGGTGTCGGACCCGGGTGCGGCGCTCGTCGCCGCGGCGGCAGCCGCAGGCCAC
>JBBIPS010000580.1:0-1527 GCA_037442725.1 Burkholderiales bacterium
ATCGCCGAGGTGGGTGCGCAGCGCGCCGCAGCAGCCGCCGGCCTCGGCGATCAGCGTCTGGATGCCGGCGGCGTCGAGCACGCGCGCAGTGGCGCTGTTGATGTTGGGCAGCAGCGTCGGCTGCACGCAGCCCGGCAGCAGCAGCACCTTGCGCGCGTGCCCGGTGCGTGGCCACAGCCTGGCGCGCGCCGGCGCCGGCGCGGGCACCTTGTCCTGCAGCACGGCCGGCAGCAGCGGTCGCAGCATGCGGCCCAGCGTCATCGCCGGCCCGAACAGCGGCGAGGTCAGGCCCTCGGCGAGCAGCCAGCGCACCCCCTTCTCGCCGGTCGGCCGCTCGACGCGCTGCTCGACGATCTTGCGGCCGATGTCGAGCAGGCGGCCGTATTGCACTCCCGACGGGCAGGTGGACTCGCAGTTGCGGCAGGTCAGGCAGCGGTCCAGATGCAGTTGCGTCGCGCGCGTCGGCGCGGCGCCTTCGAGCACCTGCTTGATCAGGTAGATGCGGCCGCGCGGGCTGTCGAGCTCGTTGCCGAGCAACTGGTAGGTCGGGCAGGTCGCGGTGCAGAAGCCGCAGTGCACGCACTTGCGCAGGATGGCTTCGGCCGTGGCGCCGTCGGGCGTGCCTTTGAACTCGGGGGCAAGGGCAGTCTGCATCGTCAGGCCAATGTGTACGACAGGATCCAGTAGTGCGCGAGCGCCGTCCACTGCGCATCGCGTGCGCGCGCGCCGAGCAGCGCGAGTGCCTGCTCGCGCGTCGGGAAGTTCTTCAGCACCTCGTGCGTCGAGCCGTCGTCGAGGCCGCGCGTCTGGTAGGTGTTGCCGCCGGCGTCGGTGCGCGAGATCGGCGTGCTGCTGCCGGCGACGAAGCGGTTGTCGAGCAGCACGACGCGCGCGCCGGGTTCGAGCCGCGCGTGCAGGGTCGCGAGCCAGCACGGCAGCCGCTGCACGGGCACGTGCGACCACCAGCAACCGGCGAAGGCCGCGTCGAAGGTCTCGTCGCCGAGTCCGGCCAGCGTGCAGGCATCGACGATGCGGAACTCGACCTTGTCCTGCGGCAGCGGTTTGGCCCGCGCCAGTGCCAGCGGTTCGGGGCTGAGGTCGGTGGCCAGCCAGCGCGCCGCGCGCGCGGCGCCGTGCACCGTCCACCAGCCGGTGCCACAGGCGACCTCGAGGACGCGGCGACCGTCGAAGATCGGCACCAGCCACGCCGCCATGGCGCGCAGGTCGGCCTGGCGCTCGGGCTTGTGATAGATGCGCTCGTAGCTGGGCGCGCGCCGTGCGTAGTAGTCGAGCAGGGTCTGCGCGTCCGCGGCGGCCGGCGGCGCGGCCGCGGCGGCAGCCTGCGCGGCGCAAGGGACGGCGGCGGCGTGCATCACGGGTCGGGGTAGAGCCGCCCGGGGTTGAAGATGCGGTCGGGGTCGACGCCCATCTGGATGCCCAGGTTGGCGTGGCGCACCAGGTGGCGCGTTTCGCCGTGGACGGGGATGAAGAACTTGGGCTTGGTGAGGGTGAACATCAGCTTGAGCT
>JBBIPS010000581.1:0-1519 GCA_037442725.1 Burkholderiales bacterium
CCAGCCACGCGCCGGCCAGGGCCACGCAGCCCGCTGCGAGGCGACGGCCGGACGATCGCCCGCGGCGTGGCGCGGCCGCGATCACTTGCTGAGCAGTCGCATCGCCCCTTCGAGCCCGGCCAGCGTGAGCGGGAACATGCGCTGCTGGGTCAACTGCTGCATGATCGAGATGCTCTGCCGGTACTGCCAGACGCCCTGCGGCTCGGGGTTGATCCAGGCGTACTTCGGGAACGCATTGGTCAGGCGCTGCAGCCACTCGGCGCCGGGCTCCTCGTTGTTGTACTCGACGCTGCCGCCGGGCTGCAGGATCTCGTACGGGCTCATCGTCGCGTCGCCGACGAAGATCAGCTTGTAGTCCTTGTTGTACTTGCGGATCACGTCCCAGGTCGGGGTCTTTTCGCTGTAGCGGCGCCGGTTGTTCTTCCACATGAAGTCGTAGACGCAGTTGTGGAAGTAATAGAACTCGAGGTGCTTGAACTCGGTCCTGGCGGCCGAGAACAGTTCCTCGACGCGGTGGATGTGTTCGTCCATCGTGCCGCCGACGTCCATCAGCAGCAGCACCTTGATCCTGTTGTGGCGCTCGGGCACCAGCTTGATGTCGAGCAGGCCGGCGTTGGCGGCGGTGCACTGGATGGTGTCGTCGAGGTCGAGTTCCTCGGCGGCGCCTTCGCGCGCGAAGCGTCGCAGCCGGCGCAGCGCAACTTTGATGTTGCGCGTGCCGAGTTCGAGCGTGTCGTCGTAGTCCTTGTAGGCGCGCTGATCCCAGACCTTGACGGCGCCGCCGCCGCGGCCCTTGTCCTGGCCGATGCGGATGCCCTGCGGGTTGACGCCCCAGGCGCCGAACGGGCTGGTGCCGCCGGTGCCGATCCACTTCGAGCCGCCCTCGTGGCGCTCCTTCTGTTCCTCGAAGCGCTTCCTGAGCGTGTCCATCAGTTCGTCCCAGCCCAGCTTCTCGATCTTGGCCTTGTCCTCGGCGCTGAGCTCGAGTTCGAGCGTCTTGCGCAGCCAGTCCAGCGGCACCTCCCTGCTGAAGTCGGCGACCGACTCGACACCCTTGAAGTAGCTGCCGAAGGCGCGGTCGAACTTGTCGAAGTTGGCCTCGTTCTTGACCAGCGCGGTGCGTGCCAGGAAGTAGAACTCGTCGATCGACGGTCCGATCACCTCGGCCCGGATGGCTTCGAGCAGCGCCAGGTACTCGTTGATCGAGACCGGCAGCCTGGCCGCGCGCAGCGTGTAGAAGAAGTTGATCAGCATGGTCGCTCCGGGGCCCGCGGGCCAGACGGCAAGCATAGCCAATTCACGGCGCGGTCGGCGCGGCGCCGGGTCGGCCGCGCGGGCGTGCAGAGTTCACACTATGCGACCGGCGTCGCCCACAGCCTGCCCGCGCGCGGACGCGCCGACACGACAGCGCCAGCCCCGCAGCTCAAGAACACCCTCGCGATTGCCGAAGTTCCACCGATGTTGGGAAATGTTGCGCTCGTCCTGCTCACGCTGCTGCTGCTGCAGTTGCTGGTGGCTG
>JBBIPS010000582.1:0-1512 GCA_037442725.1 Burkholderiales bacterium
GCTGTCGCGCGCCGACCGGTTGTCGGCACTGATGGCGCGCGTCGACCTGGCGCGGCTCGACCAGCCGCGCGATGCCAGGCACCCGAAGCTGCCGGCTGCACTGCTGCTGCAGGTGCGCGCGCACGCCGCGCGAGCCGATCGCGAAATCACCGATGGCTACGAGCGCCAGGCCGTGATCACCGGCGCGGCGCAGATGCTGGCGCAGGCGGGGCTGTGGAGCCAGAGCGACAGGCTGCTCGAGGCCAACCTGGCGCGCAGCCACTCGCCCTACTACCTGATGAGCCAGCTCGGCGGCAATGCGCGCAAGCTCGGCCGCACCGCGCAGGCGCTGCAGTGGTATCGCCGGGCCTTCGACAGGAGCGAGGGCCCTGCGACACGGCTGCAATGGGGTGCCTCCTACCTCGCCGCGCTGGTCGATCTGGCGCCGCAGGACGCCGCGCGCATCGAGCGGACGGCGGCGCAGCTGTTTGCCGAGGCGGCGCGCGACCCGGGCGCGTTCTACGAGCGCAGCGCGCGCTCGCTGCAGCGCGTCGGCGACAAGCTGGGGCGCTGGAATGCCGCCGGAGCGCATGCCGCGGTGATCGAACGACTGCGCCGACAGCTCGACGCGGTGTGCGACCGGCTCGATGCCGCCGACGGCCAGCGCGCCACCTGCGCGGGCGTGCTCAAGCCCGCGCCGCAGAAGGCCTGAAGGCGGCGGGCTGAACGCACCGACCAGCGAACCTCCCTCGTCGAGACGCCGCGCCGCATCGCGTGTCGTTGCGAGAACGGGCAACCCGCGCGGGTTGCCTCTTCGCGACGCGGCCTGGCATCACGGCGCTGCGGTCGCGCACTGGACAGTTCAGCCGCCCAGGCCCTCGGCCTGCAACGCCGCCTGCACCGCCGGGCGTGCCGCAACGCGGGCGAGGTAGGCCTGCAGGTGGGCCCGCGCCGACAGATCGATGCCGACATGCCTGGCCCAACTGCTGACGGTGAACAGGTAGGCATCGGCGACGGTGAAGGTGTCGCCGAACAGGAACTGCTTGCCTTCGAGCTG
Organism: Burkholderiales bacterium; assembly: GCA_037442725.1. Lineage (GTDB taxonomy): Bacteria > Pseudomonadota > Gammaproteobacteria > Burkholderiales > Burkholderiaceae_C > Pseudaquabacterium. The sequence continues at coordinate 1,037 of JBBIPS010000582.1, forward strand.
CGCGTCGACGTACTCGAATCGATCGGCCAGGCGCGCGCGGTAGATCGCCTTGGCTTCTTCGGGCAGGGTCGGCATGAACAGCGGCGAGAAGCCCTTGTGCAGCTCGGTCGAGATGAAGTTCAGCCACTCCATCAGCCGGTAGCGCGCCATCGTTCCAGCGGCTGGCGCCAGGCCACTGGCGGGAACCTGGTCGGCGAGGTACTGCACGATCGCCGGGCCCTCGGTGAGGCGCTGGCCGTTGTCGAGTTCGAGCGTCGGCACGTAGCCCTTGGCGTTGACCGACCAGAAGTCGCCGCCGCCTTCCATGGACTTGTCCTTCGTGTTCACCTTCTGCAGATCGACCTTGATGCCGGCTTCGCGCGCCACGATCGAACGCATCGAGAACAGCCGTTGCGTGACAATCGGCAGAAAGATGTTTCCGTCCGGCCGGCGATAGGGAGTGTCGCGCGCCAGGCTTAGCAGCGCCTGCGCCTTGT
>JBBIPS010000583.1:0-1503 GCA_037442725.1 Burkholderiales bacterium
CGGTGCGGGTGCGGGCGCCACTGCTCGACCGGCTCGTCAACCATGCCGGCGAGGTCAGCATCACACGCGCGCGCATCGAGGCCGACGTTGCGCAGTTCAAGGGTGGCCTGGGCGACCTGACCGAGAGCCTCGACCACCTGCGCGGCCAGTTGCGCGAGATCGAGCTGCAGGCCGAGACCCAGATCGGAACGCGCATGGAGGCTGCGCGTGCCGCCGCGCAGCAGTTCGACCCGCTCGAGCTCGACCGTTTCACGCGCTTCCAGGAGCTGACGCGGATGATGGCCGAGTCGGTCAATGACGTGGCCACCCTGCAACGCGGCCTGCAGCGCACGCTGCAGTCGACCGAGGATGAACTGGCCAGCCAGGCACGGCTGACGCGCGACCTGCAGCAGGACCTGCTGCGCACGCGCATGGTCGAGTTCGAGAGCCTGTCCGAGCGGCTGTACCGCGTCGTGCGCCTGGCCGCCAAGGAGACCGGCAAACAGGTGCGGCTGGACATCGTCGGTGGGTCGATCGAAGTCGACCGCGGCGTGCTCGACCGCATCACCGGTGCCTTCGAGCACCTGCTTCGCAACGCCGTGGTACACGGCATCGAGCCGCCCGACGTGCGCCGTGCGGCGGCCAAGGATCCAGTCGGCGCCGTGCGCATCACGGTGACGCAGGAGGGCAACGAAGTCGGCGTCGAGTTCCGCGACGACGGCGCTGGCCTGGACCTGCAACGCATCCGTGCCAGGGGCGTGGCCAGCGGCCTGCTGGCCGCGGACGCCGACCCGGGCGAGGCCGAGCTGGCGGCGCTGATCTTCCAGTCCGGTTTCTCCACCGCCGAGCAGGTCACCGACCTGGCCGGTCGCGGCGTCGGCATGGACGTGGTGCGCGCCGACGTCAACGCGATGGGCGGACGCATCGAGACCGCCAGCGCGCCCGGGCAGGGCAGCAGCTTTCACCTGCTGCTGCCGCTGACGACGGCGGTGACGCAGGTCGTCATGCTGCGCTGCGCCGATCTGTCGGTGGCGGTACCCTCGACGCTGGTCGAGACCGTGCGCCGCGTCCCGAACGACGAACTGGCGCGGGCCTACCCGCGCGGCAGCCTGGCGCACGGCGAAGTCGAGTTGCCGCTGTTCTGGCTCGGCGCCCTGCTGCAGGGCACGCCGCTCGCGCAGGTCAGCGACCGCAGTGCCGCGGTGCTGGTGATCCGCAGCGCGGCGCAGCGCATCGCGCTGCATGTCGACGAGGTGCTCGGCAACCAGGAGGCGGTGGTCAAGAACCTCGGGCCGCAGCTTTCGCGGCTGCCCGGGCTGGCCGGCATCACGCTGCTGCCATCGGGACTGCCGGCACTGATCTACAACCCGGTCGCGCTGGCCACGCTGTACGGCGACACGGCGCGCGCTGCGACGCTCGAGGCACTTCAGGAGGAGCTCGAGCGTCCGTTCACGGAAGATGAGCTGGATGCAATGAACCGAGCGTGGGAGGCGCGGCGCGAGGAACGCCGAGACCGCAAGCGTC
>JBBIPS010000584.1:0-1500 GCA_037442725.1 Burkholderiales bacterium
GCGCACGGCAACGGTGTAGAGGTGATCCTGCGGCGCGAGTGCATCGCGCGTGTCGGGGCTGCGCAGGCTCGCGCCGATGATGCCCCATCCGGTCGCGCCGGCGGCAAGACAATCGTCGATGACGACGGCCTGATGCGCGCGATGAAACGCGCCGAGTCCCAGGTGGATCATCCCGACACCGACGCGCGATGGATCGAAGGTCGGCCGCGCGACGCCTACGCGCTGGCCAGCCGGGCGCACCTGCACGCCGAGGCCGGACGCCGCGCGGCGGCGATCGCCGATGCCCGGGCGCTGGTGGCCGCGCATCCGCAGCGCAGCGCTGCCCACTGGTTCAACCTGGGCTTCCTGCTCGAGGCCGACGGCCAGCTCGCGGCGGCAGAGGCCGGATTTCGCGAGGCGCTCGCGCTCGACCCCAAGCTCGACCGTGCCTGGTACGGGCTGGGCCTGGCGCTGATCGGCCTGGGCCGCCACGACGAGGCGGTGGCCGCGCTCGTGCGCAACACCGAACTGCAACCCATGAGCCCGTACGGCTGGTACCAGCTGGCCCGCGTGCACACCGATCGTCACGACCCCGAAGCGGCGCGCAGGATCATCCGCCACCTGAAGGGGTTCGAGCCCAAGGTCGCCGCTCAGCTCGAGCGCGAAACGGGGCTCGTGCCGTGACGGTTCAGGGCGGCTGCCGGCCGTCGTGGGCAAGTCGCCCGCCGCGCGAGGTTGGGCGCGACGGGGAACCGAAAACCACCAGGAGACGACTGCAATGCAACTGACCGAAAGGCATCGCCAGTACTGGCACAAGAATCTTCAGATCACGTCGATTCTGCTGGCCATCTGGTTCATCGTGACGTTCGTCATCGGGTACTGGGCCCGGGATCTGAACTTCACCTTCTTCGGCTGGCCGTTCAGCTTCTGGGTCGGTGCCCAGGGCGCGCTGATCGTCTACTGCCTCATCATCTGGTACTACGCTCGTCACATGAACAAGCTGGACCAGGAATTCGGCGTCGCCGAGGAGGAATGACATGGCTGGCTCGATATTCGGACAAGGCTCGTCGCAGACGGCGGGCGAGAAGAAGGCGTTCAAGTCGCAACTGAACAAGGTCTACGGCTGGTACACCGGAGGCTTCATCACCTTCGTCGTCGTGCTGGCGATCCTCGAGCAGATCGGGCTGCCCAAGACCTGGATCGGCTATGTCTTCCTGTTCGCCACCGTGGGGCTGTATGCCGGCATCGGCATCATGAGCCGCACCACCGACGCGGCCGAGTACTACGTCGCCGGGCGGCGCGTGCCAGCGTTCTACAACGGCATGGCCACCGGCGCCGACTGGATGAGCGCGGCGTCGTTCATCGGCATGGCGGGCACGCTGTACCTCACCGGCTTCGGCGGCCTGGCCTTCATCCTGGGCTGGACCGGCGGCTACTGCCTGGTGGCGCTGTTCCTCGCACCGTACCTGCGCAAGTTCGGGCAGTTCACGATCCCCGACTTCCTCGGCGCGCGCTACGAGG
>JBBIPS010000585.1:0-1499 GCA_037442725.1 Burkholderiales bacterium
GGACTGCAACTCCTGCCATGAACGCGACGACAAGCACAAGGGCAGCCTGGGCAAGGAGTGCGGCGCCTGCCACACCGAGCGCGACTGGAAGGAAAAGGGCAAGTTCGACCACGACAAGACGAGCTTCCCGTTGCTGGGCAAGCACGTCACCACGAAGTGCGACGCCTGCCACAAGGACAAGAACTACAAGGAGACGCCGCGCCAGTGCATCGGCTGCCACAAGAAGGACGACAACGGCGCCAAGGGCCACAAGGGCCAGTTCGGCGAGAAGTGCGACAGCTGCCACGGCACCCAGGCCTGGAAGCCGAGCACCTTCAACCACGACGCCGACACGAAGTTCCAGCTGCGCGGCAAGCATCGCGCGATGCTCGCGAACCTGTTCGACCTCGACTCGGTTCACGTCGACGTTCACAGCGGCGACGGACTGCCCCTTCCGTACGACCGCCCAGTCGGCCGGCGCGACGAAGCCGGGGTTGGTCAGCGCGAAGATGCGGTGGTCGCGCCAGGCGCCGGCGATGTAGAGGTAGTCGCGTGCCAGCCCTTCGTCGCGCATCTTCAGCCGCCGTGCGACGGCCAGGCTGCGCGTGTTCGCCGGCAGGATCGCGGCCTGCACGCGGTGCAGGTTCAGGCGCGGCGAGAAGGCTTCGGCGAGCACGGCGGCCAGCGCCTCGTGCATCAGCCCCCGTCCCTGGCAGTCGGCGTCGAGCGCGTAGCCCAGCGTGGCGCTCTGGAACGGCCCGCGCGCGATCTGCGACAAGTGCACCGAGCCGACGATGCGGTCGGGCGCCTGCGGCAGCACCAGCCACCAGCGACACGCGCTGCCGGCGGCGAAGGCCCGCCGGCCGTCGACCAGTGCCTGCAGCGCACGCTCGCGATCGTTGGCGTCGGGCGGCTGTGGCGGACTCCAGGGCGCGAAGTGCGCGCTGTTTCGCGCATAGAACGCGGCCACCTCGGTGGCTTGCGCCGGCTCGGGCGCCTGCAGCAGCAGGCGCGGGGTGTGCAACTCGGTGCGCGCGCCGGCCATGCGCGCAGTCTATGCCGACGGCCTGGTCGGCAGCACGTGCTGCAGTGCCGCGCCGGCCGGCCCGAACGCATACGCGTCCATGCCCAGGCAACCGTAGGTCACGCTGGCATGGATTCGCTGCGGCGCGGCGTCGCCGCCACCGGCACCGGCGGCGACGAACCACGGCAGCAGGTGTTCGTCGGTCGGGTGCATGTCGGCGCCGTGCGGCGCCCGGGCGCGGTAGTCGAGCAGCGCGTCCCAGTCGCGCGCGGCGCTGCGTTGGGCAAACCAGCGGCGAAACGCGGCGCACTCGGCGATCTCGGGTGCGTCGGCCGCCGGCGCGTCAGCAGCGAAGACGCGCCGCAGGTCGTGCGTCATGCTGCCGCTGGCCAGGATCAGCACGCCCTCGGCCGCCAGCGGCGCGAGCGCGGCGCCGAGCGCGAACAACCGTGCCGGCGACCAGCCGGGCGGGAAGGCCAGCGGCAGCACCGGCACG
>JBBIPS010000586.1:0-1483 GCA_037442725.1 Burkholderiales bacterium
GCGGGCGCAGCGCCAGACGGTCGAAGCGCGCCCACAAGCCGCTCGGATGGCGCGCCAGGCTCATTGCGCTGCGCGCGCGCCGTCGAGCGCCGCAAGCACCTGAGCGGTGTGCTCGCCCAGCGTCGGCGCGCGGCTGCGGATCGCGCCGGGGGTGGCGCTGAGCTTGGGGCAGATGCCGGGCACGTCGAGCGCGAGCCCGTCGGCGCCGACGATGCGCTCGATCATGCCGCGCGCCCGGTAGTGGGGGTCCGCGGCGATGTCGGCCACCGTGTAGATGCGCCCGACCGGCACGCTCGCCGCCTGCAGCGTGGCCACCACCTCGGCGACCGGGCGCTGCTCGGTCCAGCCGGTGATCGCGGCGTCGAGCTCGTCGACGCGCCGCACGCGCCGGGCGTTGTCGGCGAGGTCAGGGTCGGCGGCCAGGTCGGCGCGACCGACGGCCTGCATCAGGCGTTTGAAGATCGAGTCGCCGTTGCCGCCGATCACCACCTGGCCGTCGGCGCAGCGGTAGGCGTTGCTCGGCGCGATCCCAGGCAGCGCCGAGCCGGCCGGCGCGCGCACGACGCCGAAGGCGCTGTACTCGGGCAGCAGGCTCTCCATGCAGTTGAAGACCGCCTCGTAGAGCGCCACGTCGACCACCTGGCCGCGTCCTCTGGGCGCTTGCGGCGAGACGCTCCGTGCACGTGCCTGCAGCGCCAGCAGCACCCCGATCACGCCGTGCAGCGCGGCCAGCGTGTCGCCCAGGCTGACGCCGGCGCGCACCGGCACACGCCCGGCCTCGCCCATCAGGTGGCGCAGGCCGCCCATCGCCTCGGCCACCACCGCGAAGCCGGGCCGGTCGCGGTAGGGGCCGCTCTGGCCGTAGCCGCTGATGCGCAGCATCACCAGGCCGGGGTTGCTGGCGGCCAGCGCGTCGAAGCCCAGGCCCCACTTCTCCAGCGTGCCGGGCTTGAAGTTCTCGATCAGCACGTCGGCCTCGTCGATCAGCCGGCGCGCGTCGGCGCGGCCGGCGTCGGTGCGCAGGTCGAGCACCACGCTGCGCTTGTTGCGGCTCTGCACCTGCCACCAGACGCTGGTGCCGTCGTGCAGCAGGCGCCACTTGCGCAACGGATCGCCGCCCTCCGACGTCGCGGTCGGCGGCGGCTCGACCTTGATGACGTCGGCGCCGAAGTCGCCCAGCGTCTTGCCGGCGAATGGCCCGGCGATCAACTGGCCGAGTTCGACCACCTTGAGGCCGGCGAGCGGGCCACCGCCGGCGGGCGGCCCGCTCGCCGGCGCGGCAACGGCAGGCTCGGCGTCGACGCGCGCAGCTGCGGGCGGGTGAGCGAGCCGGGGTCCGGATTGACGCGGTGCGTGGGCCATGGCGCAGCCACTGTAGCGCCAGCCGTCGATCGAGGCGTCGGCAGGCCGGGGTGACAATCGCCGGCGTGGACGGATTGCCCCTCATGCCGGTTGCCAGCGCCGCGGACACCTCGCACCCGAG
>JBBIPS010000587.1:0-1460 GCA_037442725.1 Burkholderiales bacterium
GCCAGCGCCAACGCCAGCGCCAGCACCAGCGGCAGGATCGCCAGCCCGCCACCGAAGCGCATCAGCCAGGTGAAGAGCCGGCCGTGCTCGACCGAGCCGACGGGCCAGGCCAGGTAGATCACCGGCGTGGCGAAGACCGACGCCAGCGCGACGCCGAACAGCAGCAGCACGACGCGCGGCGACAGCGGCAGCGGCGCGCCGATGCGCGTGGCCAGCCAGAGCCACGCCACCAGCATCAGCAGCGTCCAGGTGAACTGCAGCACGTGGCCCGGGCCCCAGAACAGCAGCTCGAAGTACGGCCGGCCTTCGAGCCCCTGCACCAGCGCGCCGCTGCGCAGGCCGGACCACGACCAGAAGAGCGCGCCCAGCGTCAACGCCGCGCTGATCGCAGCGGCGTTGAGGCCGAAGCGCAGCGCGCCCTCGCCCGTCAGCGCGACGCCGATGCGCCCTGGGGCGGCCAGCGCGCGCAGCGTGGCCAGCGCCAGGCCGACGCCGAACAACGCCAGGCCACCGAGGAAGCCGCGCGACTCGAGCACCGGCACGTAGTTGGACATCAGCGGTGCACCGGGGTCGACGAACGGCGCCAGCGCCATCACCAGCGCACCCACCGCGCACGCGGTCAATGCCAGCCAGCCCAGACCGAGCCAGCGCGCCGAGTCGGCCAGCGTCCACAGCAGCCCGGCCATGCTGACGAACCAGACCAGCACCGACAGGTCGACGTGAACGACGAGCGCGACGTGGAAGAAGTCGACCCCCGGCAGCAGCGCCTGCACCCCCGGCGTGCGTGCGGCCACCAGCAGCAGTGCGAACAGCCCCGAGGCCACCAGCGCCAGCGTCGCCAGCGCCAGCCAGGCCGCCGCCAGCGTGCGCCGCTCGTCGAGAGGCACCGTCAGCTCGAAGCGGTACGCCGGCAGCCGCCTGAGCTGCCCACGCGCCGGCGCGGTGTCGTCGACGGCGGCGGCGTGCGGGCCCTCGGCGCCCGCCGCGGCGGTTTCGGCCCATGCAGTCGCAGCGTCATTCATCGGATCGTCACTCCGCCATGATCGGGCTTGAAGTCGATCAGCACGATCTGGCCCTCGCGCACCTCGATCGTCGCCTCGCGTACATGGCTCGGCGCCGTGGCACGCACATCGTCGCGGAACTGTACCCGCAGCCGGTGCGTGCCGACGGCGATCGGTGCACGCCAGTAGCCGCTCGACGCGCCGTCGCGCGCCAGTCCGGCGGGGGCGAAGCTTTGCTCGAACAGCACGCCGCCGTCGAGCTCGATGCGCGCCTGCACCGGCGAGCGCGCGCGCTGGCAGTCCTGCGCGCTGCGCATCTGCCGCGGCAGCCTGGCCAGCTCCTCGGCGCTGCGCTGGCGGCACTCGGTGCTGATCCTGCCCGGTGCACTGAACGACAGCCGCAGCAGCGCGTGGCCGGGCTCGAGCATCGAATACGCCGGCCAGGTGGCGAAGAAGCCG
>JBBIPS010000588.1:0-1451 GCA_037442725.1 Burkholderiales bacterium
CGTGCCCTGCCACTCGTCGAGCGCGATGCCGTTGGGAACGATCGCGAGCTTGCGCAGGTCGAGCCCGCGCGAGGCCATGTAGTCGTGCACCCTGGGCAGCATCGAGACCACGCGGTCGGCGTCGCGGTAGGCGGCCGTCTCGGCGGCGCGACACAGGCGGATGAACGGATGTCCGGGCGACAGGCCCGACAGCTCGATCGGCGACAGCGGCCACAGGTCGTGCACCTCGAAGACGAGCACCGCGCCGGCGCGCGCCGCCGCGTGCGCGGCGCTCATCCGCGCGATGCGCCGCGCGACCCAGATGTCCATCGGGTAGGTGCTCGACGCGATCACCGCGTCGGGCTCGAACTCGCGCGCCAGGCGCGCCGACTGGCGCCAGAGCTGGCACAGGAAACACCAGATGTTCCAGGCCCGGCCTGCGCCGTTGCCACGATAGGCCGGAGTCGGCAACCAGCGGTAGGCGATGCCGTCGATCGTCTCGTCGCCGGGTTGCGGCTGCGTCGTGCGCACGTGCGAGAACGAGGCCGCGACGATCTGCACCCGGTGCCCGGCATGGACCCACTCGCGCGCCAGGTAGTACGGCCGGTACTCCATGCCGAGCGCGGGCGAGCCGGCGTAGTGGTCGAGGTAGAGGATGTTCATCGCGGCGCCGCCATCGGCGGCCCGGCGCGCCGGCGCCCGGGGCCCTCGGGGGTCAGTTCGTGCAGCCGCTGCAGCAGCCGCTCGATGCACGGCTCGAAGAGGGCGTGCTGCTGCACCCAGGCCCGGTTCGCCGCGGCGACCTCGGCCGCGCGCTCGCGCAGGCGCACGAGCTGCGCCAGGTCGGGCGGCGCGCCGTCGGCCAGGATCAGGCCGTTGCGGCCGGAGCCGACCAGCTCACGGTTGGCCGGCAGGTCCGACAGCAGCGGCACGCAGCCGTGCGCCATCGCCTCGAGCACCGACACCGCCACCGAGTCGCTGCGCGGCAGGCTGAGGACCCACTGCGCGCGGTCGTACCACTTCGACTGCGTGGCCGCGTCCAGCCGCCCGACGAAATCGACCCGATCCTGCAGCCGCTGCGCCTGCACCCAGGCCTGCAGCGGCGCACGCAGCGTGCCGTCGTTGGCCAGCACCAGCCGCGCCTCGGGCACCTGCGCGGCCAGCGCCGCGAACCACTCCAGCACGGCCTGCGGCCGGTAGATCGGCTCGAGGCCGCGGTTGGCGTAGAACAGCCACGGCTGCTTCGGCGGCGCTGGCGGCGGCAGCGCGTCCAGGCCGAACGGGAACACCATCACCTCGCGGCTGCCGCAGGCGCGCATTGCGTCGGCCATGTGGCGCGAATCGCTGGTGGCCAGCGTCGCGGCGCCGAGCACACGGCGCAGCGCCCAGCGGTACGCCGCGTGCTGCCGCGGCGCGACGAGCACGTCGCTGCCCCAGGCCGACGCCAGCACGCGCGCACGCAGGCGCCAGCC
>JBBIPS010000589.1:0-1448 GCA_037442725.1 Burkholderiales bacterium
AACCACGGACTAGACGACCCGCCCCGGGTTGAGCCGGTGTTGCGGGTCGAGCGCCAGCTTGATCGCCCGCATCATCTTCAGTGCCACCGGCGACTTGCGTGCCGCGAGCTCGCCGCGCTTCAACACGCCGATGCCGTGCTCGGCCGAGAACGATCCGCCGCGTGCCTGCACCGCGTCGAAGACGATGCGGTTGATGTCGGCCTCATGCCGCGCCAGGAACTCGCGCGCGGGCGTGCCCTCGGGGGCCTGCACGTTGTAGTGCAGGTTGCCGTCGCCGAGGTGGCCGAAGTCGACCAGCCGCACGCCCGGCCAGGCCGCGAGCAACGCGGCGTCGGTGCCTTCGATGAAGTCGGGGATCGCCGAGATCGGCAGCGCGATGTCGTGCTTGACGTTGAGGCCTTCGGCGCTCTGCGCGAGCGGAATCGATTCGCGCAACCGCCACATCGAGTCCGCCTGCGCGAGGCTTTCGGCGAGCGCGGCATCGACGATCGACCCGGACTCGAGTGCGGCCTGCAGCAGCGCCTCGATGCGCGCGCGGCCCTGCAGCTCGCCCTCGCTGTCGGCCAGCTCGAGCAGCACGGTCCACGGCGCCGCCGCGAGCGGCTGCGGGAGTTGCGCGAAGTGGCGCCGCACGAGTTCGAGCGCGAACGCGTTCATGACCTCGAAGCCGGTCAGGCCTGCGCCGAGCCGGGTCTGCGCCAGCGCGAGCAGATCCACGCAGTGCGCAGCGCTGGCGCAGGTGGCCAGCGCGGTGAGCGTGGCGGCCGGCCGCGGGAAGAGCCTGAGCGTCGCGCCGGTGATGACCCCCAGCGTACCCTCGCTGCCGATGAAGAGGTCGCGCAGGTCGTAGCCGGTGTTGTCCTTGCGCAGGCCCGTGAGGCCGTCCCACACCTCGCCGTCGGCGCTCACCACTTCGAGCCCCAGGCACAGCTCGCGCGCGTTGCCGTAGCGCAGCACCTGCGTGCCGCCGGCGTTGGTCGCCAGGTTGCCGCCGATGGTGCAGCTGCCCTCGGCGGCCAGGCTGAGCGGGAACAGCAGCCCGGCCTCGGCGGCGGCGTGCTGCAGCGACTGCAGCACGCAACCGGCGTCGGCGGTCAGCGTCAGGTTGGGCGCGTCGATCGCTCGGACACGGTTCATGCGTGCCAGGCTCAGGACGACCTGCGTGCCGCTGGCGTCGGGCACGCCGCCGCCGACGAGTCCGGTGTTGCCGCCCTGCGGCACGATCGTGGCGCCGTGCCGTGCGCACAGCCGCAACACCTGCGCCACCTGCGCGGTGCTGGCGGGCCGCACCACCGCCAGCGCCTTGCCGTGCCAGCGCCGGCGCCAGTCGAGCTCCCAGGACGACAGGTCGCCGTGGTGCAGCACGGTCAGCCGCTGGGTGCACCGCTTCAGCGGTCACGCGGTGTCGCCGGAAAGGGCCGCCGAGAAGATCCTGGCCGGCGACATCG
>JBBIPS010000590.1:0-1440 GCA_037442725.1 Burkholderiales bacterium
GCGCGCGCTGGGCGCCCCGCCACCGCGGGCGGCGTGTCGGCGACGGCAGGCAGCGCAGCCGGGTCCGCTGCCTGCGGGCCCGCCACCGCCCGCCCGAGCGCGGAGGCGACGACGCTGCGGAACTGACGCAGATCCACCGGCTTGGTGAGGTAGTCGAAGGCGCCGGCCTTGAGCGCCTCGACGGCGTTCTCGGCCGAGCCGTAGGCAGTGATGACCAGGGTCTTCTCGTGCCGCGCGTCGGACTCGAGCTTGCGCAGCAGGTCCAGCCCGCTGCCGTCGGGCAGTCGCATGTCGGTGATCACGGCGCTGTACTCGCGCTCGGCGAGTCGCGCCAGCGCCTGCTCGACCGAACCGGCGGTATCGACGTCGTAGCCCTCACGCAGCAGCGTGAGCTCATAGAGCGTGCGCAGGTCGGGCTCGTCATCGACGACGAGCAGGCTGAAGGCAGCGGCAGCGGACATCGAACGACGGGGCCGGTTCAGGGGGTGGGCGCGCGTCGCATCACGACGCGGAACTCGTTGCGATGCCGGGCGCCGGGCGCACCGGGCTGGAAGTCGACGCTCGCGCCGTGGCGTTCGCACAGCTCGCGGCAAATATACAGGCCCAGGCCGGTGCCGCGGCTGCGCGTCGAGAAGAACGGCTCGAACAGGTGGCGCTCGACTTCGTGCGCCAGTGGCGGCCCGTCGCTGGCCACCGACAGCGTCGCCTGCGCGCGCCGTTCATCCGCCGTCAGTTGCAACCGCACCGCACCGCTTTGCTCGCTGGCATGGCGCGCGGCGTTGTCGAGCAGGTTGACCAGCACACGGCGCAGATGATCGGCGTCGAACAGCACCGGCAGCGGCGCAGCGGGCAACGCCAGTTGCAGTCGCTGCGGCGTTGCCGGCGTCGCGTCGGTCGCCTGCGTCCACTCCTGGCAGATGCGGGCCACTTCGGCCACCGCGTCGATCGGCTGCGCCGTCGCGGGTGCACCGGGTGCCACCGCCATCACGTCGTCGACGATGCGCGCCAGCCGCACCGCGTTGTCCTCGACGATGCGCGCCAGCCGTCGCTGCGGCTCGACCAGTGCGTCCTCGAGCATCAGGGCATTGGCCTGCGAGATCGCCGCCAGCGGGTTGCGGATCTCGTGCGCGATGCCTGCCGAGACGCGGCCCATCGCGGCCAGCTTCTCCTGCCGCACGCGCGCCTGCACGCTGCGCATGTCCTCGAGGAACAGCACGCAGAAGTCCTCCGGCGGCGTGGCCGCATCGCCGATGCCGCTGCGCCGCGTGAAGCGGGCCCTGACCTGCACCGTGCGCCCCTGGCCGTCGCCTTGCCGCAGCGTCACCTCGCGCACCTCGGTCGGCCAGGCGCCCTGCGCGTAGGCCTGCTCGACGGCGCCGAGCAGGCCGCGCCACGCCGGCTCGGCCTGCAGCGCGAACGGCGTGGCCAGGCGCTGGCTGG
>JBBIPS010000591.1:0-1432 GCA_037442725.1 Burkholderiales bacterium
GCTGCTGTCGGCCTGGCTGAACTTCTGGAACAGCCGGCGCTTGCCCTCGTCGCTCAGGCCGATGCCGGTGTCGCGCACGGCGAAATGGACCAGCGCACCGTCGGCCGAGACGGTCAGTACCACCTCGCCGCGCTCGGTGAACTTCACCGCGTTGGAGGCCAGGTTCAGCAGCACCTGGCGCAGCCGCGTCACATCGCCCAGCACCGCCACCGGCACCTCGCCGTCGAACACGTAGGCGATGTCCAGCTGCTTCTCGGCGGCGCGGCCGGCCACCAGGTCGAGTGCGGATTCCACGCACTCGCGCAGGTCGAACGGTTGGTGTTCGATGTCCATGCGCCCGGCCTCGATCTTCGAGAAGTCCAGGATGTCGTTGATGATGGTCAGCAGGGCGTCACCGCTGTCGCGGATGGTGGCGGCGTAGTCGCGCTGCTCGTCGCTCAGCGGGGTGTCCAGCAGCAGCCCGCTCATGCCGATCACCGCGTTCATCGGCGTGCGGATCTCGTGGCTCATGGTGGCCAGGAAGGCGCTCTTGGCCTCGTTGGCCGTCTCGGCGGCGGCGCGGGCTTCCTGGGTCTGCCTGAACAGCCGGGCGTTCTGGATGGCGATCACCGCCTGGTCGCCGAAGGTGCGCAACAGCGCCATCTCCTTGTCGCTGAAGGGCTTGGGCGGCTGGCGCAGCACACACAGCGAGCCGACGCCGCGGCCCTCCCACACCATCGGCGCCCAGACGACCGAGCTGTTGCCGATCAGTTCGACCATATTGCGCACAGCGGCCGGCGCGTCGGCCATCGTGGCCGTGTCGGGCACGTGGATGGTGCACCGGTCGCGGATCACACGCGATGTGACGGTCTCGTCCAGCGGCCTGGGAAAGGTGTGCGCAATCGCGTCCAGCGCCGATCCGCGCCAGGCCACCGCGTGCACCAGATCGTCGTCACCGCGCAGGAAGATGCCGAGTTGCTCGCTGGCGAACAGGCGCTGGCAGCTCTCGAGAATCTTGTCGAACACCGGTTGCGCGTCGGCCACCGACTGGCTGATGACCTGCAGCACCTCGGCGGTGGCGGTCTGGCGCTCCAGCGCATCCTGCGTTTCGCTGAAGAGCCGCGCGTTCTCGATCGCGATCACCGCCTGGTCGGCGAAGGTCTGCAACAGGGCCACATGGTGGTCGGCAAAGCCGCCGGGCGCCACCCGGGTGACGCTGATCATGCCGATCGTCGTGGACTCAAGCCGCAGCGGCACGAACAGCATGCTGCGGTAGCCGCGCTGGCGGGCCAGTTCGCGCACATGCGGCAGGATGCCGGTGTCGGTCTCGGTGTCGGTGATCTGCACCACCTGGCCCTGGCGGATGCGCTGCACCGCCGGCAGGTCGGCCATGGGCCGCGGGAACTGCGCGCGCAGCGCCGCATCGGCCACCTCGTTGACGGGCGTGAAGGCC
>JBBIPS010000592.1:0-1421 GCA_037442725.1 Burkholderiales bacterium
TGCTGCGCTGGGCCGAGGAGGCCAGCGCGCGCGCCGCCGCGACGGTCGCCGCGGTGGCGGCGATCAGCGCACCGGTTGACCTCGCAGCCGGCGGCCATGCCATCGGTCGCGGCTTGAACCGGCTGACCTACACGCGCATGTTCCTGCGCACGATGAAGCCCAAGGCGCTGGCCAAGCTGGCGCAGTACCCGGGGCTGTTCGATCGCCACCGCATGCTCGCGGCGCGCGACCTGTACGAGTTCGACAACGCGTTCACCGCGCCTGTGCACGGCTTTCACGACACCGACGACTACTGGCGCCGCTCTTCGGCCAAGCCGCAGCTGCACGCCATCCGCATCCCGGCGCTGCTGCTCAATGCGCGCAACGATCCGTTCGTGCCGGCCGGCAGCCTGCCGCGCGCCGACCAGGTCGGCCGCTGCGTCACGCTGTGGCAGCCGCGCGACGGCGGCCATGTCGGCTTCGCCGGCGGGCGCTTCCCGGGACAACAGCAGCACCTGACCAACAGCGTGCTGCGCTGGCTGCGCAGCCACGGCTGAGTCGCCGGGCGATCGAACGATGGATGCGATCGTCGAAGCGGCATTGCGCAAGTGGCCCGATGTGCCGCATTGCCACGGCTGGCTCGCGCTCGATGCGCGCGGCGACTGGTACCTGCGCGACGAGCGCGCCCGGCACGCCGGGCCGTTCCCGCGCGTCAAGGGCAGTCGCATCGAGCACCGCAGGCTGCGCGAGTTCATCGAGCGCAACTACGCCTGCGACGCCCGCGGCGGCTGGTTCTTCCAGAACGGGCCGCAGCGCGTCTACGTCGAGCTCGAAGCCGCGCCTTGGGTCTGGCGCGTGCGCTGGGCCGGCGACACGCCCAGCGTCGCCAGCCACACCGGCGCGGCGGCGGACGTGTGCCAGGCGTTGCAGGACGAACAGGGCCGACTCTTCCTGGCCACCGACCTCGGCCTGGGCATCGTCCACACGCAGGACATGCACGACGCCGCGCAAGCGCTCGAACACGCGCTGTGGCCATTGGCCGCAGCCCGTTTCGCGAGCCTGCCCGCGCGCTTCGGCTATTGCCTGCGCCCGCAGCCGAATCGACCCGGCGGCGCTGGCAACGCGGCGTGAAAACCGCGGCCGCAACGCGACCGGCAGCGCTGGCTGACACGACCCCCCACAGCTGCGACGCGCGCCACTTCACCGGCACACGCGGCGTCGCACCCACCGCGGCAGCCCGACCGGCCGCTAGACCCGCGGGTCCGGCGGCGGCTCGGGCGAGGACTCGACGACACAGCGCGCCGCTGCCAGGTCCCACAACGCCGAGCCGCAGCTCTTGAATAGCACCGGGCCGCGGTCCTGGCGCGGCGGGTGATCGGCCAGCGTCGGCAGCCCGGCCGGGTCGATGCCGGCGGCGCTCAGGTCGCCCGCCTCGTGGCGCG
>JBBIPS010000593.1:0-1416 GCA_037442725.1 Burkholderiales bacterium
CGCGCCATCGCGCGGCGGCGCGCCGGCCCCTGCGTCGATGCTCGCACGGCCACCGGGGCCGAGCGCCGGCAGATCGTGCACGCGAGCTGCGGCCAGCAGCACGCCGGGCGGCCAGGCCTTCGTTCCCGCGTTGCGCACGTCGCGCCCGCCGTCGGCACGCGCCTCGATCGCAATCGCCCTGGCCATCGCAAAGCTGCCCGCGTAGCACAGCCGAACCTGGCCGAACAGCCGCGTCTCGAACTCGGCGAACGCCGCCCGCGCAGCACCGGCGTCGAAGTCGAAGCGCAGGGCCTGGGTCGACTCGCAGGGCTGCACGGCGGACGCGAGCTGGGGCGGTATCGGCACGCGCGAGCGGGCGCGAACCAGGCCCGGGAAGCGCTGCCAGCCCTGATAACGCGCGAGCTGAGCGCCCGCATCGCCTTCGCTCCAGACCCGCAGCTGCGACGGCGGCTGCAGCGCGTGCGGCAGCGCCAGTGCCGCGACGGCGGCGAGCGCCGGCGCCAGCAGCAACACCGGCAGCGACGAGGAGAACACGAGCGCCAGCAACGCCGCGGCGAAGTACACCGCCAGGCCCGCGGCGACTCGATTCCAGAGCGCGTGCCCGGGTCGGTCCAGCTCGCCGATGCCACCCGACGACAGCGCCGGCGGCAGGCTGGCCGCCAGCGACGACTTGAGCATGTCCGTGGCGCCGGCGGGCGTCGCGGCACTCATCGGCATGTGGCCGGCGCAGCCCCCGGCCCGGTCGAGGATGCGGCGCACACCGGCGTCGGCGTTCAACACCACGATGCGGCCGCACGCCGCGGCGTGCTCGAGCAGCGCGCCGAGCTGGCGCGGGTCGAGCGTGCCCAGCGTCGACGCATCGACGACGAGCGCGTCGAGGCTCGAATACGCCGATGCGTTGCGCGGCAGGTCGTCCGCGGCGAGCGCGACCGTGTGAAAGCCGTCGAGTTGCACCGGCCCGCCGCCGGCCAGGCCCACGCCGAGCAGCGGCGACTCCGACGGCGCGATGCCGACGTCACGCCGCTGCGGCGACGCACCCGGCGCGGCGACGCTGACCTCGACCCGCTCGACCGACGGCACCGGAACCTGCAGCCGGACCCTGCGGCCGGGCTGCAGGTCGAGTTCGGTGCGCACCGACTGGCGACCGGCGACGACGTCGAGCGTCGCCCGCGTCGCGCGGTCGCTGGCCAGGCGGACGTCGACCTCGGTCGAGCGGCCCGGGCGGGCCCAGCCGCCCCAGGCGGGCGTCACCGCCAGGTCGATGCGCGGCGGCGTGGCGGCTTGTGCGACGCCGCACAGCGCGAGCGCGGGGTAACGCGCAGAACAGTTCTCCGAGCAGCGGGTCTTGTAGCGGCTGCTGTAGGCGGTTCTGTCGCTGGCTGGAATATTGCAAGGAACGAAGCTGGATCACGCCAA
>JBBIPS010000594.1:0-1413 GCA_037442725.1 Burkholderiales bacterium
GCGCCGAGCATGTAGAAGCTGCCGTGCGCCAGGTTGATGACGCCCATGATGCCGAAGATCAGCGTCAGCCCCGAGGCGACGAGGAACAGCAGCAGGCCGTACTGGACGGCGTTCAGGCACTGGACGGCAAAGGTGGCAAGGTCCACGGCGAGGGGCGGTTCATGACGACGGGCGACACCGCGCGGGCAACGCCGCACCGGCGAGCGGCATCGGCGCGCCGCGCGCAGCGTCGGGCGGCGCCGGGGCTACATCTTGCAGCCGCGCCCCGGGTCGGCCAGCGCCTTGACGGCCACGCCGGTCATCGTGTTGTAGTGGCCCTTGACCTCGCGCGCGTAGAGGTCCTGCACCGGGTTGTGCTGCGGCGACATCGTGAACTTGCCGCGCGGGCTGTCGATCACCGCCTTGCCCATCGCCGCCATCAGCGCATCGCGCTGGCTGAAGTCACCCTTGACCGCGACCAGTCCGGCGCGCAGCAGCTGCGCCGCGTCGTAGCCCTGCACCGCGTAGACGTCGGGGTTGGTCTTGTAGGTCGTGGCGAACTTGTTGCGGAAGGCGTTGTTGCGCGGTGTCTCGATGCCGTCGGCGTAGTGCAGCGAGGTGATCACGCCTTGCGCCGCGGCACCCTGGGCCTCGAGCGTGCCGTCGGTGAGGAAGCCCGCGCCGTACAGCGGCACGCTCTTGTTCAGCCCGGCCGCGGCGTAGTCCTTGACGAACTTGACGGCGCCACCGCCGGCGAAGAAGGCGAACACCACGTCGGGCTTCTGCGCCGCGATCTCGGTCAGCAGGGCCTGGAATTCGACGTTCGGGAACGGCACGGTGAGGTCCTTCGTGACCTTGCCGCCGCCCTTCTCGAAGGCCTCGGTGAAGCCCTTGACCATCTCGTTGCCGGCGGCGTAGTTCCAGGTGATCGTCATCGCCCGCTTGTAGCCCTTCTTTGCCGCGACGACGCCGGTGGCGTAGCCCGGCTGCCAGTTCGAGAACGAGGTGCGGAAGATGTTGGGCGCGCACTGCGGCCCGGTGATCGCGTCGGCGCCGGCGTTGGGCACGATCAGCAGCGTCTTGCTCTCCTTGGCCGCACGCGCCATCGCCAGCGCCACGCCCGAGTGCACGCTGCCGACGATGACGTCGACGGCGTCGCGCTTGATCAGCTTGTTGACGTTGTCGGTGGCCTTGCTCGGATCGCTCTCGTCATCGACCTTGACGTACTCGATCTCGCGCCCGCCGAGCTTGCCGCCCTGTTCGCTGACGTAGAGCCGGAAACCCTGCTCGATGCTGTTGCCCAGCGCGGCGTAGGTGCCGGTGTAGGGCAGCATCAGGCCAACCTTGAGCGGTGCGCCCTGGGCGCCGGCCATGAGTGCGGCGGCAGCCACCGCGGTGAGGGCCGACTTGATGGGGTGGTTCATTCGGGGTCTC
>JBBIPS010000595.1:0-1408 GCA_037442725.1 Burkholderiales bacterium
CGGCACGCGCGCGCTGCGGCGTGCGGTTGACCACCGTGACCGCGGCCGGCCGTGCTTCGATCAGCGGGCCGAGCGCGCCGGCGGCCGCGCCGCCGGCGCCGATCAGCAGCAGGCGAGTCCCGGCCAGCGCGACACCGGCGTTGTGTTCGATGTCGCGCACCAGTCCGACGCCGTCGGTGTTGTCGGCGAACCAGCCGTCGGCGTCGAAGCGCAGCACGTTGGCCGAGCGTGCCAGCGCCGCGCGCGCGCTGGCGTGGGTCGCCAGCGCGAAGGCCTCGAACTTGAAAGGCACGGTGACGTTGCAGCCGCGCGCCGGCCCCCGCCCGGCCGCGGCATCGCCGCTGACGGCGAAGGCACGCACGCAGCGCTCGAAGTCGGCCGGCGCGCAATCGACCCGACCGTAGTCGACCGGCTCGCCGGTCTGGCGCGCGAACTCGGCGTGGATGAACGGCGACTGGCTGTGCGCGACCGGGTGGCCCAGCACGGCGTAGCGGTCGGTCAGGGCAGGGCTCATTCGACGACGGCCGCGCCACCGCGGGTGGCGATGGCATCGAAGCAGCGGTGCGTGGTGGACTGGGGGCGATGCATCTGGGTGGAAACGGCTATCGGCTTGGCCGCACCAGGACGAAGTCAGCGCCCCGGCGCGGTGAGCGCGGTCTCGAGCCCGTCCTCGCGCGTGAAGCGAAAGCGCGAGGTGACGACGATCTGGTCGGCCTCACGGCGCATCGCGCTGCTGAAGTCGCCGAACGGCGCAGCCGCGCGCACGATCGCGACGGCACGCCTGTCGAGCAGGCGCGAGCCCGAGCCGCGCACGACCTCGGCGTCGACGACGCCGCCGCGCGCATCGACGGTGACGTTCATCGTCAGCTCGCCGTAGAGCTTGCGCCCGCGCGACTCGGGGAAGTCGCGCGTCCCGCGTTCCTCGATGCGGCGACGCAACTGGTCGTAGTACAGCGCGTAGACCGCCTCCTGCGTGGCCGGACTGATGTAGCGCTTCTTCGGCCGCGCGTTCTCGTCGTTGATGCGCTTCTCGATCTCGGCCAGCAGCTTGAAGCGCTGGCGCCGACGCTCCTCCTGCGCGCGCTCCTCGGGCGATCCGCTGTCGCGCCGCGGGTCCGCGGGAGGCAGCAGCGCCATCTCGCGCCGCACCTGTGCGAGCAGTTGCTGCTGCGCCTGCTGCAACTGGTCCATCTGGCGACGTGCCTCGTTGTCGGCGTCGCCCATCTCAACGGTCGCGGTGGCCGGCAACGGCGACGTCGCGCGGCCGGTGGAGGCCTCGCCGCCGCCGGCCAGCGCGGCCTGCGCCATCGCCTGCGCCACCGCCGGCGCCTCGCTGCCGCGTGCATTGACCAGGACGACCTCGAGCGGCGTGTCGCGAAAGACGCGGTCGAAGCGAGATCGGAAGAGC
>JBBIPS010000596.1:0-1400 GCA_037442725.1 Burkholderiales bacterium
TGCGCGTGTGGGACGTTCGCATCGTCTCGCTCGAGACCGCCGGCCAGCCGCAGTTGCTGCTCGTGGCCAGCGACGTCACCGAGCAGCGTGCCGCCGAGCAGGCGCGCTTCGAGGCCGCCGTCGCGCAGCGCGACATGCTGGTCAAGGAAGTGCACCACCGCATCAAGAACAACCTGCAGGGCGTGGCCGGGCTGCTGCAGCAGACGGCGGCGCGCCGGCCCGAAGTCGCCGCGCTCATCGGCGAGGCGGTGGGTCAGGTGCAGGCCATCGCGCAGGTGCACGGCCTGCAGGTCGGCATCGCCGGCCCGTTGCGCGTCAAGCCGCTGATCGAGGCCATCACCGCGTCGGTGCAGCGCACCTTCGGCCGGCCCATCGCGGTGCAGGTCGAGGGCCTGCCGCCGCACCGCTTCGCGCTGCCCGAGGCCGAGTCGATCCCGATCGCGCTGACCGTCAACGAGCTGCTGACCAACGCCGTCAAGCACAGCGTCGCGGGCGAGATCCGCTGCGTGCTCGGCTGCGAGGAAGCGCGCCTGTCGATCGACGTGATCAGCCCGGGCCGGCTGCGCCCGGGCTTCAGCCTGGCGCAGGTGGCACCCGGCGTGTCGGGCCTCGGGCTGGTACGCGCGCTGCTGCCGCGCCGCAGCGCGACGCTCACGCTGTCGCAGGTCGACGCCGAGGTGCACGCCTGCGTCGTGCTGGTGCCGCCGAGCGTGACGCTGCTCGAGCCGCTGTAGCCCGCTGCGGCCGGCACGCGTCGGTGCAGCTCAGCAGCGCGGCAGATCCGATGCCGCAGGCCGTGCCGGGTCCGGGACGCACACCCTGGCGCGCCCCAGACGCGAGAGCTGGACCTGCAGCTGGTCGCCCGCCGGCGACGCGAAGCGGGCGTGGCCGAGGCTGTCCTGCAGGCTGCTGCCGTCGCGCGCGTCGAAGGCCAGGTTCGCCGCTTCGACCAGGACGATGCCGGGGTGGTCCTGCGCGCGCACGACCTTGAGCGCCGCGTCGCCGGCCGAACCGGTGCACGGCGCGTCGGCGGCCAGCGTGATGGCATAGCACCAGTGCTCGCCACTCTCGAAACTGGCATGCACCGGGGTGCCGCGGCGCGCGGCCTCCTCGCGTGCCTCGGCCAGGTCGGCGGCCAGGTGTTCGGCCACCGCGCGCAGCCGGTGCCGTGCCACCAGGGCGCCGAACGACGGGCCGGCGGTCGATGCCAGCAGCGCAAGCACGGCCAGCGTGATCACCAGCTCGAGCAGCGTCAGGCCGCGCTGCGTCGCGGCGGCGGCGACGCGCCGGCTCATGAGGCCCAGCAGCGAGCGTCGGGCCCGCGCTGCGTGATGGCGCCGGCGACGCGCAGCCGCAGCCACGGGCAGTCGGTGTCCGACGCCTGGCTGCCCTCGGCCAGC
>JBBIPS010000597.1:0-1400 GCA_037442725.1 Burkholderiales bacterium
ATGAGCCTGCACCCGAGCCGCCCGCCGGCGCCGCGCGCCGACGTGCCGCCCGTGCTGCGCACGACCGGCCCGTTCATGCGCGGCCTCCGCGCATGAGCTGCCGGTTCTCGACATCGACGCGGACGGCGATGGACAGCGCGACCAGGTTCATCAGGATCGCCGAGCCGCCGTAGCTGAGCAGCGGCAGCGTCAGGCCCTTGGTCGGCAGCGCGCCGAGGTTGACGCCGATGTTGATCAGCGTCTGCGCGCCGATCCAGGTGCCGATGCCCTGCACCATCAGGCCGGCGAAGACACGGTCCAGCGCCACCGCCTGGCGACCGATCACGAACAGCCGGCGCGTGAGCCAGAAGAACGCAACGATGACGGCCGCGACGCCGATGAAACCGAGCTCCTCGCCGAGCACCGCCATCAGGAAGTCGGTGTGCGCCTCGGGCAGGTAGTGCAGCTTCTCGAGGCTGCCGCCGAGCCCCTGTCCGGTGACCTCGCCGCGGCCGAAGGCGATCAGCGAATGTGTCAGCTGATAACCCTTGCCTTGAGCGTACATCGGGTCCCACGGGTGGAGGAAGGCCAGGATGCGCTCGCGCCGCCACGGGCTGCTGGCGATCATCACGCCGAACGCGCCCACCAGCACTGCGAAGCTGAGCAGGAACATGCGGCCGTTGACGCCGCCGAGGAACAGGATGCCCAGCGCGATCGTCGCGATGACGATGAAGGCGCCCATGTCGGGCTCGGCCAGCAGCAGCACGCCGATCAGCGCCAGCGCCAGCGCCATCGGCCAGACGGCCTGGAAGAAGCGCTCCTTGACGTCCATCTTGCGCACCATGTAGCTGGCGGCGTACATCGCCATCGCGAGCTTGGCCAGCTCGCTGGGCTGGAAGTTCATCAGCCCGAGCGCGATCCAGCGCCGCGAGCCGTTCACGCCCCGGCCGACATGCGGCAGCAGCAGCACCGCCAGCAGCAGCAGCGAGGCGACGAACAGCCACGGTGCCGACTTCTCCCAGGCGCTGATCGGCACCCGCACCACGGCCAGCGCGGCCACGCCGGCGATCGCGATCGACAGCGCGTGGCGGGTCAGGAAGTGCGTCGGCGCGTAGCGCGCGAACTTGGGTGCGTCGGGCAGCGCGATGCTCGCCGAGTAGACCATCACCAGGCCGAGCGCGAGCAGTCCGACGACGAGCCAGACCAGTGCGCGGTCGAAGCCGGCGATGTACGTCGGCGCGCCTGCCGTCGGGTCCGATCCATCATGGATCGGCAGCCGGCCGGCGCGCGCGGCACGGCCGGCACGCCAGCGCCGGCGCAGCGCGTCCAGTCCGAAGCGCGACACGGCAACGCTCATCTCGTCCTCCAGACGCTTTGGCCGTGAGCGCAGGTTTGCCGGACCGGGCTCATGCCAGCGCCTC
>JBBIPS010000598.1:0-1399 GCA_037442725.1 Burkholderiales bacterium
CCCCCGCAGTGCCCGCACCGGCCCCGATCGCCAGGCCGCGCAAGCTCAGCTACAAGGAGCAGCGCGAGCTCGACGCGCTGCCCGGCCGCATCGACGCGCTCGAGGCCGAGCAGAAAGCGATCCAGGAGTCGCTGGCCAGTGGCGAGCTGTACGCCAGCGAGCCACGCCGCGCCGCCGAGCTGCAGGCGCGCAGTGCACAGATCGACGACGAGCTGCTGGCGGCGCTCGAGCGCTGGGAGGCGCTGGGCAGCCGTTGAGGGGCCAAGCGGATCGCGCCGGCGCGGTCGCCGGGAGGCTTCAGGCGCAGCGTGCGCCGCGACCCCGACTCGACGCGTCGCGCGCCGCCATTCACCGATACCCGCCCCAGCCCTCGTTGGTCGCCGCCGGGTGGGTGCGGCTGACGATCAGGCTGGCCTGCAGGTACAGCGCATTGAGCAGCCGCATCGCGCGCGTGCGATCCATCGCGGGCCAGGCGGCGATCTCGTGCAGGTTGTGGCTCTGCCGGCGCAGCCGCTCGATGCACGACGCGAGCGCGGCGGGCAGGTCGATGCCGTGCAGTCGGGTGCCCGGAGCCAGGCGGTAGGCGGCCTGGCCGGCGATCTCGGGCAGCAGCTCCTCGCGCGCACCGCGCATCGCCATAGCCCACAGAATCGGCGCCAGCGGGGCGTACAGCGCCGGGTCGCCGACCAGCGATCGCTCGGCGTCACCGGGCGGACGCACGGTGGCCGGCTCGACCTGCAGCACCAGCAGCTCGGCCAACCGGCTGCCCAGCAGTTCGTGCAGGTCGATCTGGCAATGCGCGAGCCGGTGCGCGGGGAACACCGTCAGCGTCAGCACCTGCTCGCGCCATCTCAGGTGGATCGCCAGCGACTGCGTGTGGCGCATGCACGCGGCCAGCACCTCGAGCAGCTCGCTCGGCTGGCCGGCGCGGCCGAAGCGCATCAGGTCCTGTTGCAGCGACGGGCTCAGCGAGGTCAGGCGCGTGGCGCCGGCATCGGCGTGGTCCCAGCGCTCGAGTTCGTCGAGGCACCTCTCGAACTCGCTGGCGCGGATCAGGTCAGGGGCGCCCTGCGGCAGGGTGGAAGCAAACATCGATCTCGGAGCTGTCTCGGCAGGAGGGCGGCGCACGTGAAGCTCGATCGTACGCCGCGGTAACTGGGGCAGCGCAGGCGTTACGACTCGACCCGACGCGCCAGCGTGCGCCGCGCCGCGGCCACTGCGTGCCACAGCCGCGGCTCGGTCGAGCTCGCGAAGTTCACCCGCATCAGCGTGCTGCGCCGCGGCGCGGCGTGGAACAGCCGGCCCGGCGCGACCAGCCAGCCCTGGTCGGCCAACAGCACGGCCAGCCGCTCGGTGTCGACGCCGGTGTCGACCCAGCCGAACAGGCCGAGCGGCGGCG
>JBBIPS010000599.1:0-1376 GCA_037442725.1 Burkholderiales bacterium
GCAGCGCCACCGCGCGGCGTGCGGTGGCCGCCAGGTCGCAGCGCTCGCGCTGCGGCGCGCGCCGCGTCAGGAATTCGCGGATGCGCTGCACGATGCGTCCGGCCTCGGCCGCCTGTTCGCCGAGCCGGCGCACCGCCTGCAGCACCACCGCGTCGTCGAAGCCGGCCCGCTCGAGCGAGCGCAGCACACCGGCGTTGTAGCCGGCGATCGCGGTCAGCGGCTGGTTCAACTGGTGCGCCAGCGCCGAGGCCACCTCGCCCAGCGTCGTCAGCCGCGCCTGTGTGGCCATCGCCTCGGTGCGGCGCCGCTCGCGCTCCTCGAGCCGCTTGCGTTCGGTGATGTCGACCGTCGAGCCCATCCAGCCGATGTGCCGGCCCAGCGCGTCGATGAGCCGGGTCTCGAAGATCATGATGTCGATCACCTGCCCGTCGCGGCGCACCCAGCGCGTCTCGTAGCCCTCGCGCGGCGCGCCGCCGGCCAGGTTGCGCCGCCAGCGCCGCAGGCTCTCGTCGATGGCGTCGGCAGGCCAGTACGGCATCGGCGGCAGGTGGCCCATCAACTCCTCGGCGCTCCAGCCGACCTGGTCGCAGAACGCGCGGTTGACGTAGACCAGTCGGCCGCGCGTGTCGCGCGCGCGCAGCCCGACGGTGAGCGAGTCCTCCATCGCGCGGCGCCACGCCGCCTCGGTGCGCCAGGCAGCCTCGGCGCGCAGCACCTCGTGCATGCGCCGGCGCAGCATCCACGTCGCCGCGCCGACGAGCAGCAGGAAGACGGCCATCAGCGACAGCGGCAGCGTGCGCCACCAGGGCACGTGGCGGTCGCGCGCGACCAGCTCGAGCCAGGCGTCGGGCAGTGCCGGCTCGAGGCTGACACGGTGGCTCTCGCGACCCTCGGCTGCCAGCGCCTCGCCAGTGCTGGCCAGCGTCTGGCCCCAACCGTCGACGACGCGCACGTCGTACTTGCGCGCCAGCCACCACGGCACGCTCTGGCGCAGCACTGCCGCAGGCGCGTAGCGCGCCACCAGCAGGCCGCGCACGCGGCCGTCGGCGTCGCGCAGCGCTGCCGTCAGGTGCGCGCTGAGCCCCCCTTCGTCCATGCCGGCAAAGCGCGGGCCGGGCGCGGGCGACGTGGGCGTCGGTGTCGGCGTCGATGGCGTCGAAGTCGTTGCCGCTGCAGGCGACGCCTCGCCAGGCAAGGTCGGCCCGGACTTCGGCCCGGGCCGGCTGCGTTCGGGCGGCAGCGGCGGCGCCGGTTCGGGTGCCGCCGAATCGGGCAGATGGGCGACGATGCGGTTCGCACCGTCGAGCCAGGTCAGGCTGATCCACAGCCGGCGCAGGCCTTCGCCGGTGCCGCGCCGCTGCGCGAGCTCGGCAGCC
>JBBIPS010000600.1:0-1360 GCA_037442725.1 Burkholderiales bacterium
CTGCGCCTGGGGCGCGGTGATGGCGCTGGTCCCGGCCGCCGCATCCGCCCCATCGCCCGATCCGGGAATCCTGTGGGGCTTGCTGGCGGGCGCCGCGTTGGGGCTCAACCGCCGTGCCGATGCCCCTGCCCTGCCGACGGCGACCACCCCGGCGGCGTCGGTTGCGCCCGCACCGGCATTCCCCGCCACCAATACGTTGGTCATATCCAGCAACATCGCCGTCCGGATGTACCCGGTTCCAACCGCCGCATTCTGCTGCACCACACGCGGTCCTGGGGGATGTCGCCCCTGGAGGCCGCCTCGGCCGCGGAAGCGTTGTCGTGGATCCGGGGCGGCGAGCACTTCGACCTGGGTCGTCACGTCGAGGGCAGTCGTCGGCTCGTCAAAGATGATGAGATCGGGCCGGCAGGACATGGCCATGGCGGTCATGGCGCGCTGCAACTGGCCACCCGAGAGCTGCGCCGGGCTGCGTGCGGCCAGCCCCGCCATGCCGACGCTGCCCAGCAGGCTGTCGACGCGGCGCGCGTCGGGCCGGCCGAGCAGGCGCAGCGGCAGGCCGATGTTCTCGGCCACCGACAGGTGCGGCAGCAGGTGGAAGGCCTGGAACACGAAGCCGAGTTTCTCGCGCCTCAGCCAAGCGCGTTCGGGCTCGTCCAGCGTGCGCACGTCGACGCCGTCGACGACGATGCGCCCGGCGTCGGCCTCGTCGAGTCCGGCGATGCAGTTCAGCAGCGTCGACTTGCCCACGCCCGACTCGCCGAGCATCGCGACGAACTCGCCGGCCGCCAGCGTCAGTGTGACGTCGGCGAACACCGGCACCGGGCCGTAGGCCTTGGCCAGCCCGACGATGTGCAGCACCGGCGGCGCGGCGGTCATCGCCCGCACCCGCCCGGTCCGCCACGGGCCGTCGGCGGCGACGATGCGTCGCCGACGAGCGCGGCGAAGGCCGCCAGGCCGGCGCCGGTGGCAGCTGCGTCATCGCAGACGACGACGCGGCGCTGCATCGAGCGCAACCAGGTGAGCTGGCGCTTGGCGAGCTGGCGCGTCGCAGCGATGCCTCGCTCGCGCAGCGGTGCCAGATCGCCCGCGTCGAGCGCGGCCCAGGCCTGGCGGTAGCCGACGCAGCGCAGCGACGGCAGGCCGGGGTGCAGGTCAGCGCGTGCGCGCAGGCGCCGCACCTCGTCGACGAAGCCGGACGCGAGCATCGCGTCGAAGCGCTGCGCGATGCGCGCGTGCAGCCAGGCGCGCGACGCCGGTTCGAGCGCGATCAGCGGCAGCGCCAGCGCGGCCGCCCCGGCCCGGCCGTGCAGGCTGGACAGCGGCCGGCCGGTGAGCTGCCAGACCTCGAGCGCGCGCTGGA
>JBBIPS010000601.1:0-1351 GCA_037442725.1 Burkholderiales bacterium
GTTGGCGGCGAACCGGGTCGGCTTCGAACCGGACCCAAGCGGCGCAGGAGCCGGCATCCGGTTCTGGGGCACGAGCTTCGTGGCGGGGCCGCAGGGGGAGTTTCTGGCCCGCGCCGGCGAGGAGGCGGAGGAGCTGCTGGTGACCGAGCGCGACGGGCGCGCGCTGCGCAGCGGCATCGACCCGCGCTCGAACCGCTCGCTGCTCGATGCCTGCGACGATGACGCCTGACGTCAACGTGCTGGTGGCGGCCTTCCACCGTGACCATGCCCACCACCGCGTCGCCCGGCGCTGGCTCACCGGCGCGCAGCGCGCCTGCCTGCGCGGTCAGCGGCTGCGCCTGTTGCCGATGGTGTGCACGTCGTTCGTCCGCATCGTCACGCATGCCAAGGTGTTCTCCCGGCCGGCGAGCGCGGCCGCGGCCACGGCGTTCGTCGATGCGCTGCTGCGAACGCCGGGTTGCGATTGGGTTCCCCTGGGTCCGGAGTGGCCGGGCTTTGCGCGCCTGTGCGGCGCGAGGCAGCTCGGCGGCAACGCGGTGCAGGACGTCTGGATCGCGATGGCGGCGCGCCAGCATGCCTGCCACCTGGTCACCTTCGACCGCGCCTTCGCCGAGCTGCTCGATCGGCATGAATTCACGCTGCTGACGCCGTAGCGGCCATGCCGAGCGCCCC
This sequence comes from Burkholderiales bacterium, assembly GCA_037442725.1. Classification (GTDB taxonomy): domain Bacteria; phylum Pseudomonadota; class Gammaproteobacteria; order Burkholderiales; family Burkholderiaceae_C; genus Pseudaquabacterium. The sequence continues at coordinate 673 of JBBIPS010000601.1, forward strand.
CGTGTTCTGGCAACGCCTCGACCGCTTCCTGGCGCGCCTGCGCCCGCACCGCGAGCCGCTGTCGCTGCTGGTCGACGGCGTCGTGGTGGCGCTGGCCTGGAACGTCACCTACCTGTTCCGGCTCGGCTTCGAGCGCTGGATCAGCGCGCGTCCCGCCTACGACGCCTGGGTGCTGGCCGGCATCGTCGCCGCTTACCTGGTGGCGCTGGCGGCGCTGCGCGTGCCGCAGGGCATGTGGCGCTTCGCGGGCTTCGGCGAAGTCAAGCGCATCGCGCTGGCGTGCTTGGTGGCCGGCCTGGGCGCGGCGGTGGCGGTGCTGATGCTGCACCTGAGCGCGGTGCCGCGCGCGGTGCTGGCGCTGCATCCGGTGGTCGCGCTGATGGGGCTGGCGCTGGTGCGCATGGCCTACCGCATGCTCTACGAGCACGCCCGCTCGCGCATCACCGGCAGCGACGCCGAGGTGCGGCGTGCCGTCGTCATGGGCGCCGGCCAGGCGGCGCGCCGGCTGCTCGCCGGCATCCACCAGCAGGGCTGGATCGTGCTCGGGCTGCTCGACGACGACCCGGCCAGGCAGGGCGCGCGCATCGCCGGCATCCCGGTGCTCGGGCCGCTGGCGGCGGTGGCCGACAAGGCGGTGCGCGGTGCGGCCACGCACGTCATCATCGCGCTGCCGGGCGCG
>JBBIPS010000602.1:0-1350 GCA_037442725.1 Burkholderiales bacterium
CGCCTGGATCGCACAATCGCCGCCATGCCGCCGCCGCGCCGCTGGATCGCCCACCTCGACATGGACGCGTTCTACGCGTCGGTCGAGTTGCTGCGCTACCCCGAGCTGCGCGGCCAGCCGGTGGTCATCGGCGGCGGCCGGCGGCATCAGCCCGAGATGCGCGCCGACGGCACGCGCCGATTCGCGCGCCTGGCCGACTACACCGGCCGCGGCGTCATCACCACCGCCACCTATGCCGCGCGCGACCTCGGCGTGCACTCCGGCATGGGCTTGATGAAGGCCGCGCTGCGCGCGCCGCAGGCGGCGCTGCTGCCGGTCGACTTCGAGCAGTACCGGCTCTACTCGCGCCGCTTCAAGGCGGCGGTGGCCGAGGTGGCACCGGTGATCGAGGACCGCGGCATCGACGAGATCTACATCGATCTCACCGACCAGCCCGGCGCCCAGGACAGCGTCGCGCACGACCCGTACGGCGGCGTGCGCGCGATCGCGCTGGACATCAAGAACAACGTCAGGCGCGCCACCGGGCTGGTCTGCTCGATCGGCGTGACGCCGAACAAGCTGCTGGCCAAGATCGCCTCCGACCTCGACAAGCCCGACGGCCTGACGCTGCTGACGCACGCCGACCTGGCCGGGCGCATCTGGCCGCTGCCGGTGCGCCGCGTCAACGGCATCGGCCCCAAGGCGGGCGCCAGGCTGGCGGCGCTGGGCATCGAGACCATCGGCGAACTGGCGGCGTGCGAGCGGCGCTGGCTGGTCGAACGCTTCGGCCGCGGCTACGGCGCCTGGCTGTTCGATGCCGCGCACGGCATCGACGAGCGGCCGGTCGTCACGCACAGCGAGCCGGTGTCGATGAGCCGCGAGACCACCTTCGAGCACGACCTGCACGCCCGGCGCGACCGACCCGAGCTGACGCGCGTCTTCACGCGGCTGGCCGAGCAGGTGGCGGCCGACCTGCAGCGCAAGGGCTATGCCGGCCGCACGATCGGCATCAAGCTGCGCTTCGCCGACTTCAGGACCGTCACGCGCGACCTGACGCTGGCGCAGGCCACCGCCGACGCCGGCGCGATCCGCCGCGCCGCCGGGCTGTGCCTGAAACGCGTCGATCTCGCGCAGCGCATCCGCCTGCTCGGCGTGCGCGTCGGCGCGCTGCGACGCGCCCGCCCCGGCCCCGAGCCCAAGCTCGCGAGCACCATCGGAGCGAAGTCCACGCCGGCGGCGCCCGCCGGCCAGGACCGCGACACCGAACTGTTCTGAGCGCCCCCAGGGCCGGGCTGCGCCCAGCCCGCCCCCCGCGGGGCATAAGCGCTAACTTAACGTTCATGAGAAATCGGCCTCGCACTGATACGGACG
>JBBIPS010000603.1:0-1344 GCA_037442725.1 Burkholderiales bacterium
GGCCGGGACGCGGCTCGATGTTCAGCCTCGAGCTGCCGGCCGGGCGCACGGTGCGCGCGGCGCCGGCGTCGCTGCGGCCCGCGCAGACGCTCGGGCTGACGCTCGACCGGCGGCTGATCGTCATCGTCGAAGACGACCAGGCGGTGCGACGCGCGCTCGAGGTGATGCTGATGAGCTGGGGTGCCAGCGTGATCGCCTTCGACAGCCACGCCGCCTGCGCGCAGTGGACGCAGGGCGTCGAGCCGGCCGTGCTGCAGCCCGATCTGCTGATCGTCGACTACCGGCTCGAGGACGGGCACACCGGCATCGAGGTCATCGCCCTGCTGCGCGAGGTGTTCGCCAAGCACCTGCCGGCGCTGGTGGTCAGTGGCAGCATGATGTCGAGCCCGGAGCAGCTCGCCGACGAGCATGGCTTCCACCTGCTGCTCAAGCCGGTGGTGCCGAGCAAGCTGCGGGCGATGATCGCCTTCAAGCTCGGCCTGCGCTGAACGCGGCCCGGCCCAGGGGGGGCTCAGGAGGGCTGGTAGGCGAGCCGGACGTAGATGGGCGCGAAGGCCTCGGCCTGCGTCACCTCGAGCAGGTGCTCGCGCGCCAGTTCGAGCAGCGCGATCAAGGTCACCACCAGCACCGGGACGCTGCACGCGTCGAACAGGTCCTGGAACTCGACGAAGCGCCGGCCCTGCAGCCGCCGCAGCAGCAGGCTCATGTGCTCGCGCACCGAGAGTTGCGCGCGGTCGATGCGGTGGTGCTGGTTGAGCCGTGCGCGCGCGACGATGTCGCGCCAGGCCGCCTGCAGGTCCGCGACGTCGACCTCGGGCCAGCGCGGCTGCAGGCTCTGCTCGACGGCCACCTGCGCGCGCTGGAAGTCGCGGCCGAGCAGCGGCAGCCGGTCCAGCGCGGCGGCGGCGAGCTTGATCTGCTCGTACTCGATCAGCCGGCGTACCAGTTCGGCGCGCGGGTCCGGCCCCTCGCTGCCGTCCTCGGTCTGGCGCGGCGGCAGCAGCATGCGCGACTTGATCTCGATCAGCATCGCTGCCATCAGCAGGTAGTCACTGGCCAGCTCGAGGTTGCGCGCCCGGATCTGGTCGACGTACTGCAGGTACTGGCGCGTCACGTCGGCCAGCGGGATGTCGAGGATGTTGAAGTCCTGCCTGCGGATCAGGTAGAGCAGCAGGTCGAGCGGGCCTTCGAAGGCCTCCAGGAAGACCTCCAGCGCGTCGGGCGGAATGTACAGGTCCAGCGGCAGGCGGAACAGCGGCTCGCCGTACAGGCGTGCCACCGCGATGCCGTCGACCGGCAGCGCATCGGCATCGACCCCCGGTGCGGCGGCGTCGTCGGCGCGCG
>JBBIPS010000604.1:0-1342 GCA_037442725.1 Burkholderiales bacterium
TTGGCCAGCGCGGCTCGCTCGGCACACCACTGCGCCAGCGCCACGAGCGCCGGCGCGCCCACCGGCACGCTGCGCCGCTTGGCGCCCTTGCCCAGCACATGCGCGGTGGCGTCGGCGGCGTCGATCCAGCCGGCCGCGTGCGGTGCGGCCCGCAGGTCCAGGCCGACCAGCTCGCCCACACGCAGGCCGCAGCCGTAGAGCAGCTCGGCGATGCAGTGGTCCCGCGCGCGCAGTGCGCTCGACGCACCGGCCGGCAATGCGACGGCCAGCGCCACCGCCTGGTCCACCGGCAGGGCCTTGGGCAAGGCCTTCGGCGCCCTGGGCGGGCGCAGGCCGTCGACCGGGTTGTGCCTGACCAGGCCGTCGCGGCCCCAGTACTTGTACAGGCCGCGCCACGCCGCCAGCGCGATGGCGATGCTGCGCGGCGCCAGGCCGCGCTCGCGCAGCCGCGCCGTCCAGTGGCGCAGATGGTGCGTCTGCGCCTCGCGCAGCGCGACGCCGTCGGCCCGCGCATGCCCTTGCAACTCGCCCAGCGCGTCGCGGTACAACGCCAGCGTGCGCGGCGCCAGCCGGCGCTCGACGCGCAGGTACTGAAGGTAGCGCTCGACGTCGGCGGCCAGCGCGGCGGCGGCCATCGTGCGCCTCGGCGTCGATCAGTCCGGCGGCAGCAGCCGCGACAGCGCGGCGCCGGCGATCTCGCCGATGCGCGCCAGGAACTCGGTGCCCATGTCGGCGCTGTAGCGCGTCGCATCGGGCGAGCCGAGCACGAGCAGGCCGAAGGCGGGGTCCCGCGCTGCGGCGCGCAGCGGGATCAGCGCGGTGGACAGGATGCCCGCCGGCTCGTCGAGCCATTGCACCGCCTCGAAACCCGAGTTGACGCCACAGTACGGCTGCGTCAGGCTCGACGCAAAGCTGCGCGTGTCGGCACTCGCACCCTGGGTGAAGGGCAGCGCCGCGAAGGCCTCGTCGGCGCCCCACAGGCGCAGCGCGGCCTGCGGGATCAGAAACTCGACGCGCAGCGTGTCGAGCAGCACCGCGGGCAGCGCCGACGGGTTGCCCGCCAGCAGGATCGCGCGTGTCCAGCGGTGCAGCCGGTCGGCGATCGCGACGTTGTCCTGGCCGTGGCGGATCATCTCCATGATCTTCTGCTCGAGGCCCTTGATCTTGTCGCGCAGCATTTCCATCTGCCGCTCCTGCAGCGAGACGGCGCGCTGGCCGTGCGGGCTGGTGAGCTGCACGGTCCCGAGCAGCTCGGCATGGCGCTCGAAGAAGCCCGGCGTGTTGGCCAGGTAGTCGGCGATGTCGCCTTCGGTGATGCCACCCTCGATGGTCACAAGTCGAT
>JBBIPS010000605.1:0-1336 GCA_037442725.1 Burkholderiales bacterium
GAAGTCGTGCGCCTGCAGGGCCGCGTACAACGGATGGCGGGGGTGCCAGGTCTGCACCCACATCTCGCTGCGCGCGGCACTCGCGGCGTCGCGCCCGGCGCGTCCGGCCGCCTGCATCAGCAGCGCGAACAGGCGCTCGGGGGCGCGGAAGTCGCTGGCGAACAGGGCGCTGTCGGGGTTGATCGCCACCACCAGCGTGATGCGGCGGAAGTCGTGGCCCTTGGTGATCATTTGCGTGCCCACCAGCACGTCGACCGCGCCGGCGTGCACCTCGGCCAGCCGGCTCTGCATCTGGCCCTTGCCGCGCGCGCTGTCGGCGTCCAGGCGGGCGATGCGCGCCCCCGGCAGCAGCCCGCCGAGCTGCTCCTCGAGCCGCTCGGTGCCGCGCCCGAGCGGGGCGATGTCGAGGTTGCCGCAGTCGGGGCAGGCGCGCGGCACGCGCTCGGTGAAGCCGCAGTGGTGGCAGCGCAGCGTGCGCTCGCGCTTGTGGTAGACACGCCAGGCGCTGCAGTGCGGGCAGCCGCTCTTCCAGCCGCAATCGGCACAGTGCAGCACCGGCGCGTAACCGCGGCGGTTCAGGAAGACCAGGCTCTGCTCGCCGCGTTCGAGCCGATCGCGCAGTGACTGCAGCACCAGCGGCGCCAGCACCGGCGGCTCGGCGCCGGTGCGCGGCAACGTGCCCATGTCGAACAGGCGCACCCGCGGCAGCACGGCGCCGCCGATGCGCAGCGCCAGCTCGACCCGGCGATAGTGGCCGGTCTGCGCGCGCTGCCAGCTCTCGAGCGAGGGGGTGGCCGAGCCGAGGATCACCGGCACGCGCTCGAGATGCGCGCGGTAGACGGCCAGGTCGCGCGCCGAGTAGCGCGCGCCCTCCTGCTGCTTGTACGACGGGTCATGCTCCTCGTCGACGACGATGAGGCCGAGCCGCGGTAGCGGGGCGAACACCGAAAGCCGCGTACCTAACACGATATCGGCGCGCCCGAGCAAGGCCTGCAGCCAATGCGCCAGGCGCTGCGCCGGCGTCAGGGCGCTGTGCATCGCCACCAGCCGGCGACCGGGAAAGCGCGCCTCGATACGAGCCTCGAGCTGCGGCGTCAGGTTGATCTCGGGCACCAGCACCAGCGCCTGGCCTCCGGCGCCCAGCACGCGCTCGGCGGCCTGCAGGTAGACCTCGGTCTTGCCACTGCCGGTCACGCCGTGCAGCAGCAGCGGTGTCGGCTGCGGCTCGGCGCGCGCCGCATCGAAGGCGGCCAGCGCCTGCAACTGCTCGGCACCGAGCTCGGGGCGCTGCGCCGCGTCGGTCGCCGCGACGGTCGCGGTGGCGCTCGGCGGGCGC
>JBBIPS010000606.1:0-1333 GCA_037442725.1 Burkholderiales bacterium
GCCCGGGGCCCGCGCCGTCAGCGCGTGGCCGCGGCCGGCCGCTGCGGCCGGATGATGCGCAGCCACTTGCGCGCCGGCAACTCGTAGCGCGACTCGATCGCCGCGGCGCGCGCGAGCAGTGTGTCGCGGTCGGGCAGCTCGACGCCGCGCGCGGCGATGACGACGGTGTTGCCCTCCCGGGTCGGCGCGAGCTGCCAGACCTGGTCGGCGCCGAAGGCCGCCGCCAGGTGCGCGGCGCTGCGCTCGAAGCTGGCGTCGCGGCCGAACAGGTTGACCGCCAGCATGCCGCCCGGGGCCAGCACGTCGCGGCAGGCGGCGTAGAAGACGGCGTCGTCGAGCACCGGCGCAGCGGCCTCGTGGTCGTAGAGGTCGACGCACATCATGTCGGCGCAGTGCCGGTGCGCCGGGTCGGCGACCCAGCGCCCGGCGTCGGCCTGCACCAGCGTCAGCCGCGGGTCGTCGTCGGGCAGGTGGAACCACAGCTTGCACGCCGCGACCACCGTCGGGTTGATCTCGACCACCGTCGTCGCCATGCGCAACGTCTGCAGCGTGTAGCGGGTCAGCGCGGCGGCACCCAGCCCGAGGTGCAGTGCATGGCCGCCGGCGATCTCTTCGGTGGGGCGCCACAGCATCCAGGCCATCATGCGCTGCGCGTACTCGAGCTCGAGCAGGCGCGGCTTGCGGATGCGCATCGCACCCTGCACCCAGGGCGTGCCCAGGTGCAGGTAGCGCACGCCCATGAACTCGGAGATCGTCGCTCCGGCCAGCTCGATCGCGGCCGCCTTGGCCTTGCGCTTCATCGGGTCGGCCTCGCCAGTCCGTGCGCGGCGAACACCGCGTGCCAGGCGGCGAGCTTGCGCTCGAACGACCAGCTCGCGTTGGCCGGGCTGGTCGAAGGCAGCCGGTGCAGCGCCAGGCCCAACGTGCGTGTGACGCGCATCGCGCGTGCCGATTCACCGCCGTTGTGTGCCACGGCCTCGAGCCGCGGCAGCCGCCGCACCAGGCCCGGCAGGTCGTTCGGCTCGGCGTCCTCGATCGCGCTGTCGAGGCTGCCGGCGCGGCGGCAGCGCGCGTAGACGTCCCACAGGCCCAGGCCGCGCCGGCGCACCTCGTCCAGCCGCTGCGCGTACGGCAGCGCGCGCAGGTCGAGGCCCCACAGCGCCGAGAGGATCGGCCAGAACTGGTTGCGCGGGTGGGCGTAGTACTGCTGCGCGGCCAGCGAAGCCACGCTCGGAAAGCTGCCGAGCAGCAGCAGCCGCGTGGACGGTGCGACCACCGGCGCCAGGCCGGCGAGCTGCACCCGAGCGTGCCGCGGCGCGGCCGGTGCTGTGAC
>JBBIPS010000607.1:0-1333 GCA_037442725.1 Burkholderiales bacterium
GTGCGGCGCGGCGGCCGCGATCGCCGCCGCGCTGGCGCTCGCCGGGCCGGCGGTGTCGCCGTTCCTGCTCGCGTCGCTGGGCGGCTCGGCGGTGTTCCTGTTCGGCTTGACGCGCGCGCCGGCCGCGCAGCCTCGCGCACTCTTTGGCGGGCATCTCGGCGGCGCCTTCATCGGCATCGCCTGCTACCAGGGCCTGGGCGAGTCGCTGTGGGTCTACGCGCTGGCGCAGGCGCTGACGCTGGCGTGGATGCTGCTGACGCGCACGGTGCACCCGCCGGCGGGTGCCAATCCGCTCATCATGGTCCACACCCACGCCGGCCTTGCTGCGCTGTGGCAACCGGTGTTCGCCGGCGTGGCCACGCTGGCGCTGGTCGCCTTCGTCTGGAGCCGCCTCGCGCCAGGGCTGGTCCGCTATCCGCTCGGCTGGCTCGACAAGTCGCCGCCGACGCTGCTGTGGGGAGGCTGGGAGTGAGCCGGGATGCCGCGCCGCAGGCCCGGCCGGATCGGTGCGCGCGGTCCGCATGCGTTGCTCGAACGATGCGTTGATCGCGTTGCCCGGTCGCTGCGCCGATCCACCCGCGATGCGCGAGATCGTCTCGGCGCCGCTGCGGCTCGAGCCGCAGACGGCGGCGCACGCGGCCGAGATGTTCGTCGTCCTCGGCGACCCGGCGATCTACGAATTCGAGAACGCCCCGCCAGCGTCGCTCGAGTGGCTGCGCGAGCGCTTCACCCGACTCGAATCGAGGCGTTCTGCCGACGGCCGCGAGCAGTGGTTGAACTGGGTCGTTCGGCTGCCCACGGGTGCGTTGGCCGGCTATGTGCAGGCCACCGTGCACGCCGACGGCTCGGCGGCGATCGCCTACGAGTTGGCCAGTGCGCACTGGGGTCAGGGCGTGGCGCGCCGGGCCACGCAGGCGATGCTGGGCGAACTGGTCGAGCGCTATCGCGTCAGGCAACTGCGGGCCGTGCTCAAGCGCCGCAACCTGCGCTCGCTGCACCTGCTCGAGCGCCTGGGCTTCGTGCCGGCCCCGGCGCAGGTGCTGGCCGCCCATCCGGTCGACGCCGACGAACGGCTGATGTGGCGCCGGAGCTGATGCCGCCGGCACAGGCCGCAGCCCAGCGGTTCGCGTGCACCTGCAGCCGCGTCGATCGGCAAGCGCTGCGGTCGCCAGGCGCACGCGGCGGCGTGGCAAAGCGCCGAGGTCGAACGGCGCGGCGGCTGCCGGCCGACCGGCACTCCGGCGCGCTGAACGTGCTGCGCCTGGCCAAGGGCTTCATCGCCAGCGCCGAGATGGACGGCGACGAGCGCTACCGCAGCTATCTGCAGGTGCTG
>JBBIPS010000608.1:0-1324 GCA_037442725.1 Burkholderiales bacterium
CGCACGCTTGGCGGCGGGCGGCCGATGACGCAGCGTTCCGGGTCGCGCGCGCCCCGCTTTCCGCTCGCGCTGGCCCGTGTCGACCGTGCCGGCGCCGCTCCGACGCAGCGCGAACTGCTGCGTCCGCAGCGGCTGCTGCGCGAGGCGGCGCAGGATGCGGCGCGGCGCGTCACGCCGAGCGGGCTCGGGCTGGATTCGGCGTTGGTGCGCTCGCGCATGGTCGGGCGGCTGCGCGCCGCAGGCATCCGCTGCGAACCGGTGCTCGCGGCGATGGCTCTCGTGCCACGTCACGCTTTCGTCGACAGCGCGCTGGCCAACCAGGCCTACGAGGACACCAGCCTGCCGATCGGGCACGGGCAGACGATCTCCAAGCCCTGGGTCGTCGCGCGCATGCTCGAGCTGCTGTTCGACGGCACCCAGGCGCGCCGCGGCGACGGCCTCGGCCGGGTGCTCGAAATCGGCACCGGGTGCGGCTACCAGACCGCGCTGCTGGCTCGGTTGTCGCGCCACGTGGTATCGATCGAGCGCCTGCGCCCGCTCTACGACAAGGCGCTGGAGCGCCTGACGGCGTGGCGCACGAACCAGGTGCGGCTGGTGCATGGCGACGGCAGGCTCGGCCACGCGCCGAACGCACCCTATGACGCCATCATCGCGGCAGCCGGTGGCACCGATCTGCCCGGGGCCTGGCTCGACCAGTTGGCGCTGGGCGGGCGACTGGTGGCGCCGATGCAGGGTGGCGACGGACGCGGACAGGTGCTGGTGGTGGTGGATCGTCGCGCAACCGGCTGCGTTCGCTCGCAGCACGAGGCAGTACATTTCGTCCCCCTAAAATCGGGCGTTGACTGAACCGGCTGCTCGCGCGGCCCGAAACCATGCTCGCACGCCCGTTGTCGATCACCGCGATTGCATCGCTGTTGCTTGGCGGCTGTGCATCGACTGCGCACAAGGCACCGGTCGAGGAGCGCAGCGCCGCCAGGCGACCGGCCGCTGCGGTGGTTGCGCCGACTCCGGCAGCGGCGACGACGACGACGGCCCCGGTGACCGCGCCGCCGCCCGGCGACGCCAAGCCCTTGCCCGGTGCCGAGAACGCCGGCAGGCCCGGCTACTACACGGTACGGCCCGGCGACACGCTGATCCGCATCGGCCTGGAAAACGGACAGAACTGGCGCGATATCGCGCGCTGGAATTCGATCGAGAACGCCAACGTGATCGAAGTCGGCCAGGTGTTGCGCGTGCTGCCGCCGGGTGTCGACGCCGCGGCCGTGGCCGCACGCGCCGTGGCGCCGTCGCGCGTCGAAGCGCGCTCGCTCGACAGCAGGCCGGC
>JBBIPS010000609.1:0-1317 GCA_037442725.1 Burkholderiales bacterium
GGCGCTGACGAGCGCGATGCTCGCGGGCGCGACGTCGGCGGCCGCCGGGCGCTCGCCGCTGGCGAGTTGCACCGTCGCGCACCTGCCCGGCCCGCCGGTGCCGCTGTACCTGAACGGCGCGCGCATGACCTACTTCTCGGCCATCATGCCGATCTCCGACGGCATGGGGCTGGTCTTCGCGGTGACGCGCTACGACGGCCGCATCATCATCTCGCCGACCTCATGCCGCGAGCTGATGCCCGACCCGCAGGTCTTCGCCCAGTGCGTGCGCGACAGCTTCCAGGAGTACCTGGCGCTGGCACCGGTCGCAACGGATCGGCCGCTGCCACGCCGGGGCCGGGCTGCACGCAAGGCGGGACCGCAGCGGGCCCAGACGAGGTCGTCACGCGGCGCCGATCGACCGGCACGCGGCCGCCCACCCCGGCGCACCGCTAGGCCGGCGCGGCCACGGGCGTCAGCAGCCGATACGCCAGGCCGATAGAGCCGCTCGGGGCGAACCGGCGCCAGTGCCCTTCGGGCTGGGCCAGACGGTCGGCGACGATCGCCAGCACCAGCGCGTTGAAGCCCAGGCCGAGGTGGCTGCCGGGAACGCGGATGTTCTCGTGCAGCGCGGGGTCGCCGTCGATGGTGGCTTCCTGCGGCGGCACGACGCCGTCGCTGACCGAGTACAGGCAGCTCATCGGCAGCGGCAGCCGCGCCCGCTCGCGCAGCCGCTTGGCACGCGGCTGCATGGCATGCGCGGCGGGCCCCATCGGGTGCGCGATCAACCGGTACAACGCCTTGACCATCGGCGGCGACGCGCTGCCCGGTTCATCGACACTGACCGGGCTGCCGAGCGTGATCACCGAGCGCACGCACTGGCTCGCCTGGTGCGCACCATAGAGCGCGAACACGCCGCCCAGGCTCCAGCCCACCAGGCTGACCGTGCGCCCGCTCTTGTAGTGCATGAAGCGGATCTTCTGCTCGAGCGCTTCGGCGTACCTGGCGCGGAAACCCAGGTTGCGCCCCAGCCCCCAGGTTTCGACCGCGTAACCGCGGTTGCGCAGCAACAGCTTCAATCCGAGCAGTGACGACTCGGCACCCAGGAAGCCCGGCAGCAGCAGCACCGGGTGCCCGTCGCCGCGCGGCGCGGCCAGCAGCAGCGGCCAGGCCCAGGGCAGCAGCGCCAGCTCGAGCGCGCCGCGCCACTCGAGCGCCGAATGCAGCACGCTCGGGTGGCCGCGGTGCGGGTGTCGGGTGACCATGGCTGGCGAGTTTGCCTCAACGTCCGGACGCCGCCCGCCGACGCGCTGCGCACCGGTGCGCGACACGCACGTC
>JBBIPS010000610.1:0-1310 GCA_037442725.1 Burkholderiales bacterium
GTCGGGCGAGCAACTCGAACAGGCACGCGCGATGGCACGGCAGAACCCCGCCGCGGTGGCCGGCATCGTGCGCGGCTGGGTCAGCGGCGAGGCGTCCTGACGGGCGCGACGCGGACCCGACGGCACGCCACCCACCCGACCACGGACCAGACGAGACACGGGCGATGGACGACGACGGACTCGAGAACGCGGCGATCCTGCTGATGTCGCTCGGCGAGGAGGGTGCCGCCGAGGTCTTCAAGCACCTGACGCCCAAGGAGGTGCAGCGCCTGGGCGAGACCATCGCCAGGTTGAAGGTGGTGCCGCACGATCGACTCGAGTCGGTGCTCGACAGCTTCAGCACCGAGGCGTCGGGCCGGCATGCGCTGGTGGCCGACACCGACGAGTACGTCCGCTCGGTGCTGCGCAAGGCACTCGGCGACGACAAGGCCAACCTGCTGATCGACCGCATCCTGCAGGGCAGCGACGTCACCGGCATCGAGAGCCTGAAGTGGATGGACGCCGGCTCGGTGGCCGAGCTGCTGCGCAACGAGCATCCGCAGATCGTCGCGGCGATCCTGGTGCACCTCGACTTCGAGCAGAGCTCGGCCGTGATCAAGGCGCTCGGCGAGCGCCAGCGCAACGAGGTGCTGGTGCGCATCGCCACGCTCGACGGCATCCAGCCGTCGGCGCTGAAGGACCTCAACGACGTGATGAGCAAGGTGCTGGCCGGCAGCGACAAGCTGAAGAAGGCCTCGCTCGGCGGCGCCAAGACCGCGGCCGAGATCATCAACCTGCTCGGCAGCGCGGTCGAGACCTCGGTGCTCGACTACATCCGCGAGGCCGACAACGACCTGGCGCAGAGAATCATGGACAACATGTTCACCTTCGACGACCTGACCAAGCTCGACGACAAGGGCATGCAGGCGCTGCTGCGCGAGGTGCAGTCGGAGTCGCTGGTGATCGCGCTCAAGGGCGCCACCCCCGAGGTGCGCGAGAAGGTGTTCAAGAACATGTCCACGCGCGCCGCCGAGACGCTGCGCGAGGATCTCGAGTCGCGCGGCCCGGTGCGGCTGTCCGAGGTCGAGTCCGAGCAGCGCGAGATGCTCAAGACGGTGCGCCGGCTGATCGACGAAGGCCAGATCGTGCTGGCCACCGGAGGCGCCGATGAGTTCATCTAGACCGGGCCTGGCGCGCCAGGTGCCACCGCCGGTGGACCGCCGCCGCACCCCGCGCACCGGCAGCAGCTACACCCGCTTCATCCCGCGCGAGGAGTTGCAGGGCTTCGCGAGCTGGACGCCCGACGCCTTCGGCGCCGGCGCGGGCCCGGA
>JBBIPS010000611.1:0-1300 GCA_037442725.1 Burkholderiales bacterium
AGCGCCCGTCGGCGGCGACGACGGGCGGCTCGCCGGCGGCGTAGACCTCGGTGAGCAGCACCGCGTCGGCCGTGCCGAGCACCTTGACGAAGTCCTCGAAGCAGTCGCGCGTGCGCGTGTAGCGGTGCGGCTGGAAGGCCAGCCGCAGGCGCCGGCCCGGGAAGGCGCCGCGCGCCGCCGCGATCACCGCGGCCATCTCGACCGGGTGGTGGCCGTAGTCGTCGATCAGCGTGAAGGTGCCGCCCAGTGCGGCGCCGCGCGTGGCCGGCAACTCGCCCCAGCGCTGGAAGCGGCGGCCGACGCCGGCGAACGACGCCAGCGCACGCACCATCGCGGCGTCGGGCAACTGCAGTTCGGTGGCCACGGCCACGGCGGCCAGCGCATTGCGCACGTTGTGCTCGCCGGCCAGGTTGAGCGTGATGTCGAGGTCGGGCATCGCCACGCCGTTGCGGCGCCGGCAGCCGAAGCGCATCTGCCCGCCGGGCAGCGCGCGCACCTCCACCGCGCGCACCTGCGCGTCCTCGCCCAGGCCGTAGCTGATGACCGGGCGCGAGATCATCGGCACGATCGAGCGCACGCCGGGGTCGTCGCCGCAGACGATGGCCGCACCGTAGAACGGCATGCGGTGCAGGAACTCGACGAACGCCGACTTCAGCCGCGCCAGGTCGTGGCCGTAGGTGTCCATGTGGTCGGCGTCGATGTTGGTGACGACGCCGAGCATCGGCAGCAGGTTCAGGAACGAGGCGTCGCTCTCGTCGGCCTCGACGACGATGTACTCGCCCGAACCGAGACGCGAATTGGCGCCGGCCGAGTTGAGCCTGCCGCCGATGACGAAGGTCGGGTCGACGCCGGCCTCGGCGAGCACGCTCGCGACGAGCGAGGTGGTCGTCGTCTTGCCGTGCGTGCCGGCGATCGCGATGCCTTTCCTCAACCGCATCAGCTCGGCCAGCATCACCGCGCGCGGCACCACCGGGATGCGCGCGGCGCGCGCGGCCAGCACCTCGGGGTTGTCGGCGTGCACTGCGGTCGAGGTCACCACCGCCTCGGCGCCGGCGACGTGCGCGGCGTCGTGGCCGACGAAGACGCGCATGCCCAATGCCGCCAGCCGGCGCGTGGTGACGCTGTCGGCCTGGTCGCTGCCCGAGACGGTGTAGCCCAGGTTGTGCAGGATCTCGGCGATGCCGCTCATGCCGGCGCCGCCGACGCCGACGAAGTGGATGTGCTTCACCGCGTGCTTCATCGCAGCACCTCCCGCAGCGGCGTCAGCCGCTTCGTCGGCGCCTCCTGCTGCGCGACGAAG
>JBBIPS010000612.1:0-1293 GCA_037442725.1 Burkholderiales bacterium
CCATGCCAGGGGTCGCTGCGGCAGCAGCAGCAAGGCCGCGGCGCCGAGCAACAGCAGCGCGACCAGCCACAGCACCGGTTGACGCAGCAGGTTCGAGTCCGGCGGGCCGATGAGCCCCGGGCGCTCGCGGAACGGCATGTTCAGTCCGCCGTCGATGTGTTCGAGTCGAGTCGCCGGCGCGCTCGGCAGCCGGGCCAGCACCGGGGTCGCATCGATCTTGAGCGCCCGGCAGACGCTCAGCGCCAGCGCGCGGGTGAAGGTGGCGTCGGTCAATTCATCGTAGCGGTCGAACTCGAGCGCTTCGAGCCTGGCCGGTGGCACCTTGATCGATGCGGCCAGCGCGACGATGTGCAGGCCGCGCTGCAGTCGTGCGGCACGCAGCATGGCACCGGCGGAATCCGTGGCCAGCGCGCCGTCCGCCGCGCCACCGCGCGCGGCGGCGGGCGTCGCATCCATCGCCACGGGTTCACTCATCGAAACGGCCCTGCTCGAACTGCAGTGCCTGTGGCGACTGCGGAAAGCGTGCCTTCAGCTGCGCGCCGAACTCGCGCACGCCCGCCGCATTGGCCAGCCGATGCTCGATGCGCGCCGCCAGCCACAGCGTCTGCGCGTTCGAGGCGCCCTCGGCGGCGTTGACGCGCCGGATGTAGAAGCGCGCGCGCTCGAAGTCGGCGCGTCGGTACAGCACCTCGGCCAGATTGACCGCCGTGCTCGGGTTGGCCGGGTCGATCTCGTAGGCGCGCAGCAGCGAGCCTTCGGCCTCGAGCCACTGGCCCGCGCGCGCCTGGCACACGCCACGCGCGAGCAGCGTGCGCGCCACGCCCGCGTACTGCGGCTGTGCCAGCGCCTGTGCGAACTGTGCCGAAGCGTCGTCGAAGCGCTTGCGCTGGCACAGGAACCAGCCGTAGTTGTGCATGGCATCGGCGTCGCGTGCGTCGAGCTGCAGTGCGCGGCGGAAGCTGTCATCGGCCAGGCCGTCCTCACCCAGTCCCGCGTAGATCAGGCCGCGCAGGTCGTAGGCCGCGGCCAGGCGCGGGTTGGCCGCGATCGACAGCTTGACCTCGTCGAGCGCGGTCTCGAACTGGCCCCGACCGAAATAGGCGCTGGCCAGTTCGAGCCTGACGCGCGAGCGCCGCTCGGCATCGGTCTGGTCAGACGCGGTGGGCCGTTCGCGCGCAGCGCCCCCTGCGTCGGCGCTGGCGCTGTCGCCCGGCACGGCGCACCCTGCCAGAAGTGCGGTGACGAGCAGCGCGGCAGCCCGCAGCACGCGCTGCAGCGCGGCGCCCGGCCGTG
>JBBIPS010000613.1:0-1286 GCA_037442725.1 Burkholderiales bacterium
CGGCGCCTGACGCACGACGCGCCCGCGCGCGGCGCCTGGTCCACGGTACGCGCCGCCGCAGCGCGCGCTGCCGGCGATTGTGCCGTCGCCGCGCGGTGCGACTGCTCGGCCAGGCCGTCGCGTCGCCGCGTTGCAAGTCGCGCACCAAAGCCGGGCAGACCGCCAGGAATCACCGTATCGGTGCGCCTGGCGGCGTGGCCGGCCCGATCGGGTGCGCCTCGACCGGGCGCGCGCCTCGGTGGCCCCCATGGCACGAAAGCTGCGATGGGTGGCTGCGATCCTGTCCTGTGTGCAACTTGCCGGAGCCTGAAAAATGCAACTGAAGCTCGCCGCCCTGTCCGCACTCATCGCGGCCATCGCCCTGCCCACCGTCGCACGTGCCGAGGAGGCCGCGTCGACCACCTTCAACGTCGGTGTCGTCACCGACTACCGCTACCGCGGCATCACGCAAAGCCGGCTCGACCCCGCATTGCAAGGAGGTGCCGACTACAGCAACCCGAGCGGCCTGTACCTGGGCACGTGGGCTTCGACGATCCAGTGGGTAAAGGACGCCGGCGGCAAGTCCGACATCGAGTGGGATCTGTATGGCGGCGTCAAGGGCGAGATCACCAAGGGCGTCGGCTTCGACGTCGGCGGCCTGTATTACCTCTATCCCAACAACAAGCTCGGCGACGTGGCGAGCTTGGCCAATGCCGATACCTTCGAGGTCTACGGCGCCATCAGCTACGGCCCGGTCACGGCGAAGTATTCGCACAGCCTGACCAACCTGTTCGGCTTCATCGACAGCAAGCAAAGCGGCTACCTCGACCTCTCCGCCAGCTTCGACCTCGGCAATGGCTTCAGCCTGGCGCCGCACATCGGCCACCAGGCGGTGCGCCACTCGAGCGCTTACAGCTATACCGACTACTCGCTGACGCTGGGCAAGGACCTGGGCAGCGGCGTCTCGGTCAGCGCCGCGCTTGTCGGCAGCGACGCCGACAAGCGCCTGTACCTGACTCCGGCGGGCAAGTTCACCGGCAGGAACGCCCTCGTGCTCGGCGCCAGGTTCGGCTTCTGAACCCCCCAGCGAAACGGAGACTGCCATGAAGATGGTGACTGCCATCGTCAAGCCTTTCAAGCTCGACGAAGTGCGCGAGGCCCTGAGCGCGATCGGCGTGCAGGGCGTCACGGTGACCGAGGTCAAGGGCTTCGGCCGCCAGAAGGGCCACACCGAGCTCTACCGCGGCGCGGAGTACGTGGTCGACTTCCTGCCCAAGGTGAAGATCGAAGCGGCGGTCGACGACGCC
>JBBIPS010000614.1:0-1283 GCA_037442725.1 Burkholderiales bacterium
TGCCGCTGGCCGGCGCCATCGACGCCGACGTGCAACTCGACGGCCGCGTACCGGCGCTGCGCAGCCGTGGCCGCGTCCAGGCGCATGACCTGCGCAGCCGTGGGGTGGCGCTGGGACGCGTCGAAGCGAACTGGGACATCGCCGCCGGCGACGACGCGGGCGGCGACCCGGCGCTCGCGTTGCAGCTCAGCGCGCGCGGCCTGGCCCGGGGCGATCAGCAGGTCGACCACGTCGAGGCGCGCGCCAGCGGCAGCCTGCGTTCGCACCGGGTGCATCTGGCTGCCGAGAGTTCCGCCAGGCTGCCGGCGTGGACCGAGAACCTGCTCGGCGCCTCGGGCAGCGGCACGCGCATCGAGGCCGATGCACGCGGCAGCTGGGGCGCGCGAGCCGACGGCTGGCTCTGGCGCGCGCAGGAGCTGCAGGTGCAAGGCGGGGCCCGTGACGCGCCGGCCGGAACTCGGCCCTGGCTCGACGCGCGCGACCTGAGCGGCGAACTGGCACTGACCGACGACGGCACGCTGCGCTGGCTGCGGCTGGCGCCGGGCCGGGTGCAGTTGTTGACGACGGCGCTGCGCTGGCGCAGCGCCGAGTGGGCCGGCACCGGTCCGGGTGCCGGGCTCACGTTGGCCGCCGAGCTCGAGACGATCGACGTGGCCGCACTGCTCGCACGCGTGCAGCCCGGCTTCGGCTGGAGCGGCGACCTCATTGTCGGCGGCCGCATCGACATCCGCAGCGCCGAACGCTTCGACGTCGACATCGTCCTCGAGCGCAGTGGCGGTGACCTGAAGGTGACCGACGAGCTCGGCAACACGCAGGCGCTGGGCCTGACCGACCTGCACCTGGCGTTGACGGCGCACGACGGGCTGTGGCAGTTCGCGCAAGGCCTGGCCGGACGCAACATCGGCGAGCTGGCCGGCGCCCAGGTGTTGCGCACCGACGCGCGCAACCGCTGGCCGCCGCCCGAGGCGCCGCTCGACGGCGTGCTCGAGGCGCACGTGGCCAACCTCGGGGTCTGGGGCACCTGGGCGCCGCCCGGCTGGCGCCTGGCCGGCAGCCTGCGCACGAGTGCATCGTTCGGCGGCACGCGCGGCGCGCCCGAGCTGCGCGGCCAGATGCGCGGGTCGGCACTCGGCTTGCGCAACGTGCTGCTCGGCGTCCACCTGGCCGAAGGCGAACTCGCCGTCTCGCTCGACGGCGACCATGCCAGCATCGACCGCCTGTCGTTCAAGGGCGGCGACGGCCGGCTCGGCGTCAGCGGCAGCGCCACGCTGGGCGCGGCGCCG
>JBBIPS010000615.1:0-1281 GCA_037442725.1 Burkholderiales bacterium
GTTCTTGGTCAGGTTCAGGTACTGGTTGGTCAGCGGCGGAATGATCACGCGCAGCGCCTGCGGCAGCACCACGAGTCGCAACTGCTGGCCATGCGCGAGGCCGAGCGCGCTGGCCGCCTCGGACTGGCCGCGCGGCACCGACTCGATGCCCGCACGCACCACCTCGGCGACGAACGACGAGGTGTAGAACACCAGCCCCAGCAGCACCGAGAGGAACTCCGGCGTGAAGGCGCTGCCGCCCTCGACGGCCATCGGCCCGACGCTGGGCAGCTTCCAGGCAGTGGGCGCGCCACCGGCGAGCCAGCCGAGCAGCGCGCCGGCCAGCACCAGCGCGAGTGCCGGCAGCAGCACCGGGCGCGGCCGGCCGGTCAGGTCGAAGTGCTAGTGCGCCAGCCGCGCCCAGCCCCAGGCCAGCGCGGCGCCGACGAGCGCACCGACGCCGGCCAGCGCCTGGCCCAGCCCCCAGTCGGGCACCGGGAAGGTGAAGCCGCCCTTGCTCAGGAAGAACAACCCGAACGCCGACAGCGGTGCGCCCGGGTCGGGCAGCCACTCGGTCAGCACCAGGTACCACATCAGCAACTGCAGCAGCACCGGGATGTTGCGGAACGCCTCGACATAGCCGTAGCAAAGCCCGCGCACGATGGCGTTGTGCGAGAAGCGGCCGATGCCCAGCAGGGTGCCCAGGATCGTCGTCGCGACGATGCCGATGACGGCCACGCGCAGCGTGTTGAGCACGCCGACGAGGAAGGCCTTCCAGTACGGATCGAGCGCGTCGTACGGAATCGGCAGCTCGCCGATGTCGAAGCCGGCCGGGCCGCCGAGGAAGTCGAAGCCGCTCTGGATGCCGCGCGCCCGCATGTTGGCCAGCGTGTTGTGCGCCAGGAACCAGACCCCGAGCGCGATCAGCGCGATCGCGACGAGCTGGTAGATCACGCCGCGCACCGCGCGGCTGCGCAGCGAGAAGTCGCGCTTGCTGGGCGGGGCGCGGTCGGGCTTCATCGGTCGGCGGCGTTCAGTGCAGGACCGGGATCGCGCAGGACTTCGGCAAGGTCTCGAGCGCCACGCGGCTCCGCGGTCGCGAGTTCAAGTGCGGCGCCGCGACCCTCGCCGCGACCCTCTGCGGCAGGCGCGAGAGGGGAGCGACTCGCCCGCGGCCGGCGCCGCCACGCGGCCATCGAGCGGCGCAGGTGATCGGCCTCGCCGGGCGAGAAGCCGGCGGCGACGATCGCGAGCTGCATCACCTGCTCCTGGAAGATCGGCACGCCGAGCGTGCGCTCGAGC
>JBBIPS010000616.1:0-1277 GCA_037442725.1 Burkholderiales bacterium
GCCAGCGCGCTGGCCGCGCTCCAGCCCATGCGGGTCCTGATCTCGTCGATGCGCGGAACCTCGAAGGCCAGCAGCGCGAGCACGCGCCCCGGCGCGCGCGCGGCGCGCATCGCGGCGTCGAGCTGTTCGAGCAGGCAGGCCCGGTTGGGCAGCCCGGTGACCTCGTCCTGCAGCGTCAACTGCCGCACGCGCTGCTCGGCCTCGCGTTGCGCGGTGACGTCGTGCAGGATCGCCACGCCACGGCCCGACCCGGCGCGCTGCTCCGAGGCCGCGTGTCCACGCGGCGCAGCCGCGCCCGGCGCCGTGGCACCCGGCACGAGGTCGATCGCCGGTGCCGCGCCGAGCACGCCACGGTGCAGCACGACCAGGCAGCGGCCGTCGTGGCAGACCACCCGGTGCTCGAATTCGAATGGCGCACCGGCGACGGCGCTGCGCCAGCGGCTGGCGACGCCGGCCTGCTCGTCGGCGGGAACCCAGTCGAGCGTGTCGATGTGGGCCCGCACCGGCTCAGCCTCGCCCAGCCCGAGCAGTGCGCGCAGCCCGGCCGACAGGGTCAGCTCGCCGCTGGGCAACGCGATTTCGAACGATCCCGATCGGCACAGGGCCTCGGTGCGTCCGAGCATGCCGGCATGCCAGTCGGCGCGACGCAGCGCGCGGCTGAGCTCGCTGACGTCCTGGACGGTGAGCAGCACGGCCGGCCGGCCTTCGAAGTCGATGCGTCGCGCGTCGGCGCGGGCGTCGAAGCGGCTGCCGTCGCGACGCAGGTATTCGATCTGGAGAGGGCGACCGGTCTTGCCCGCCAGGCCACGCTCGACCATCGAGCGGACAAGGCTGCGGCAGTGCTCGGCGAGCGCCACGTCGACGCTGCGCCCGGCCAGCTCGCCGACCGGCCAGCCGGCCATCGCGGCGGCCACCGGGTTGGCGTAGCGGATGCGGTCGTGCTGGATCACCAGCAGCCCGACCTGTACCGCGTCGGCCAGGCTGCGCGCGCTGCCGGCGGCCGCGGCGCGGTCGCCGTGGGTGCAGGTCGCAGCAGTGATGCCAGCGTCTTCGCGCATGCCATGTCCCTGGAGATCCTCGAGCCGCCCGGCCGACCTGGCAGGGCCGGCGTCGAAGCTCGATCGAACGGGTCGCTGCCGGCAAGGCCGCACGCGACACGGTTCCGCCCCGAGAGTACGGCGCGAGCGGCGTCGGCGATGGCGCGAACAGCGCGCCCGCGGCATGCCAGTTCGGCGCTTCGTCAGCCCGGCGCGCGGCGCGCGGCGATGGCGACAGGC
>JBBIPS010000617.1:0-1273 GCA_037442725.1 Burkholderiales bacterium
GGGCTGGCGCAGCCGGCGCACCCGCATCGAGCACCGGCACGCTGCCGACGCGCAGCGGCAGGCTGGCCTCGGCGGACTTGTGCAGCGGTGGCGGCAGATCGATGGCCATGCCGGCCAGGCTGCTGGCAAGTTGCCATTCGAGCTGGCTGCGCCGCACGCCGAGCTGCAGCCGGTATGGCGCCCGGCCTTGCAGTCGCTGCGCCCAGGGCGCCAGCGCACCCGGTTCAACGACCTGGCGCAGGCCGTCGGCGCTGGCCATGCCGGCGATGGCCCAGCGCTGGCTGCCATCGGCCAGGCTGCCGCCGTCGATCTGCGCCTCGCCGCCGGCCAACTGCGCGCGCAGCCCGCTCACCTGCACGCCCTTGTGGGTGACCTCGATTCGACCCCGGGCGCCGGCCAGCAGTGGCAGATCGGGGCGCAGCCGCAGGTCGTTGCCGTCGAGTTGCAGGCCGGCCTTGAACACGGTGTCGGCGCTGCGCGCCAGCGGGATGTTCAGCCCCAGCTCGAGTCCGACGGCGCCGCTGGCGCTGGCCTGCGCCAACACACCGCCGTCGCCCTGGCCCAACGGCGTGCTGCGCAGGTAACGCAGCAGGTCGGCCGCCGGCCCCCGCGCCCGACCCCCGACCTCGAGCACCGCCCGGTCGGACAGCTCGCGGATGCGGCCCTGCACGTCGCCGAGGTCGAAGCCCCAGAGCTGGCCGCTGACGCGCTGGAACTGCATCGAGTTGCGCTCGAAGACCAGCTCGCCGCTGACCGCCGTGAACGCCGGCCAGGCCGAGGCCCGGGCCGGCTCGGCACCAGCACCGGGCGCGGCCGGAAGTGCCGGCACCGGCACGAGCGTCACGTCGTGCAGCGTGCCGGCGATGCGGAATTCGCCCTCGCGACGATTGACGAACGGGAAGTCCGCAAGGTCGCCCTTGACGCGGTAGCTCACGTCGCGCACCTGCCCGGCCCGCACGGCATGCTCGACCCAGGTGCGGCTGGCCGCGCCGATGCCCAGCGGCAGGTAGCGCGCAACGCGGCTCGCGCGGCCTTCGGCCAGGGTGCCCGCGAGTTCGATCACGCCGGGCAGGCGTGCGCCCTTGCCGAAGCCGCTGCCGCTGCCGGTGTGCCAGCTGGCGTCGAGCGTGCCGCGGGCGTCGTCGTTTTCGAAGCGGGCGTTGACGACCTTGACTTCGATGAGCGGTGGGGCCGCCGGGGCGAGGCCGTCGCCGGGGTCCGCCGCTGCCGGCGCCGGAGCGCGCGCAGCAGCTTGCGCCGGCTTCGCGCGCCC
>JBBIPS010000618.1:0-1261 GCA_037442725.1 Burkholderiales bacterium
CCCCGGCGCCAAGCTGCGCGCACCCGGCGCGGGCCCAGGCTGC
Source organism: Burkholderiales bacterium (assembly GCA_037442725.1). Taxonomy (GTDB): domain Bacteria; phylum Pseudomonadota; class Gammaproteobacteria; order Burkholderiales; family Burkholderiaceae_C; genus Pseudaquabacterium. The sequence goes on from JBBIPS010000618.1 coordinate 44, forward strand.
TCCTGAGCCGGCAGCACGGCCAAGGCACCACGACGCCGGCTGATGCGGCAGGTGTCGACACACGCCAGCCCGCCCGAGCGCCACGCCGGGAGCGCGGCCCGGCGCCGCGCGCTACATCGAGATCGAGCCGTCGCGAAACTCGGTCTTGTCGAGCCAGACGTTGATCAGCACCGGCTTGCCGCTGCGCGCCAGCTCGCGCGCCCGGGCGAGCGCCGAGGGCACCTCGGACTGCGTGCGCACGACGATGCCGACGCCGCCGAACCCCGCTGCAACTTCGTGATAGGCGGTGCGCGCCAGCACCGTAGCCACGTCGTCGTGCAGCATCTTGACCTGCTCGCGTGCGATCTGGGTCCAGCCGGCATCGTTGCCGACCAGCGCGATGACCGGAATGCCGTGGCGCACGAAGCTGTCGAACTCGACCAGGCCGTAACCGCAGGCGCCATCGCCGAAGACGATCCAGACCTCGGCGCCGGGCCGGCACAGCGCGGCGCCGAGTGCGAAACCTGCGCCCACGCCGAGCGTGCCGAAGGCGCCGGGGTCGAGCCAGGAAAGCGGCGCGCGCGGATGCAGCACGTACGACGCGGTGGCGACGAAGTCGCCGCCATCGGCCACCAGCAGCGCGTCGGCACCGGCCTCGCGCTCGAGCGCGCGCAGCAGCGCGACCGGGTTGACGAACTCGCCGCGGATCTGCGCCTGCCGGTCGATCCCGGTCTCGCGCTCGGCGTCGCGCTCGCGCAATTGCCCCAACCAGGACTGCCAGCGCGACGGGGCCGATCCGAATGGCGCGGTAGGCACGGCCGGTGCCGCCGTTGCCGCCGGCGCGCCGGGTGCCGCGGCTGCGGCTGCGACTCCGCCGGCGCCAGCGGCCAGCGCCTGCAGGAACAGCCCGGCATCGCCGATGGCGGTGACGTCGGGCCTGCGGTTCAGCCGCGCGTCCTTCTTGCTGCGATTGGACGCAATCAGCGTCGCGCTGCGCCGCACGTGCCTGCCGTAGTCGAGCCTGAAGTCGCATGGCACGCCGGCCAGCAGCACGCAGTCGGCCTCGCGCAGCGCCTGCCGGCGCTGATGTCGCAACTGCAGCGCGTGGTCGCGGCCGAGCAGCCCGCGCGCCATTCCCGACAGGTACACCGGAACGCCCAGCCGCGTGACGGCGTCGGCCACCTGCGCCGCGTCGCCCGCACGCGCCAGCGCCTGGCTGCCGATCACCATCAGCGGCCG
>JBBIPS010000619.1:0-1258 GCA_037442725.1 Burkholderiales bacterium
CCGACGCCGGCCTCGTCTTCATCGGTCCGACGCCGGCCCAGCTGACCCTCTTCGGCGACAAGGCGAGCGCACGCGCGCTCGCTGCCGAACACGGCGTGCCGCTGCTGCCGGGCACCGGCGCGGCGACGCTGGCCGAAGTGCAGGCCTTCTTCGCCGCGCAGCGCGAAGGCGATCCGCGCTGCGGCGTGATCCTCAAGGCGGCGGCCGGCGGCGGCGGGCGCGGGCTGCGCGCGGTGGCCGACCCGGCACAACTGGCCGCAGCCTTCGAGCGCTGCAGCGCCGAGGCGCTGGCCGCCTTCGGCTCGGGCGCGATCTATGCCGAGCGACTGATGACGCGGGCGCGCCACGTCGAGGTGCAGGTGCTCGGCGACGGCCGGGCGGTGATGGCGCTGGGCGAGCGCGAGTGCACGCTGCAGCGGCGCTACCAGAAGTGGGTCGAGGTCGCACCCAGCCCGGGCCTGGATCCACGCCTGCGCGACCGGCTCACGCAGGATGCGCTGACGCTGGCGCGCGCCGCCGGCTACACCAGCCTGGGCACCTTCGAGTTCCTGCTCGATGACGCCGCCGTGACGCCCGGCGGCCGGCGCGACACCGACCTGCCGTACGTCTTCATCGAGGCCAACCCGCGGCTGCAGGTCGAGCACACCGTCACCGAGGAAGCCACCGGCGTCGACCTGGTGCAGGCGCAGATCGCCATCGCCGCCGGAAGGAGCCTGGCCGCGCTCGGCCTGGACCCGCTGCAGCCACCGCCGCCGCGCGGCTTCGCGGTGCAGTGGCGCATCAATGCCGAGACGCTCGACGCCGCCGGCCAGCCGCGGCCGTCGTCGGGTGTGCTGACGCGCTGCGACCTGCCCTGCGGCCCGGGCGTGCGCGTCGACACCGCCGCGCGCGTGGGGCTGGCGGCGTCGCCGCACTACGACACGCTGCTGGCCAAGCTGATCGTCAGCCACCGCAGCGCGCACTTCGACGACGTGCTGCGCCGCTCGCAGCGCGCGCTGGCGGAATGCCGGCTCGAAGGCCTGGCCACCAACCTGCCGCTGCTGCGCGCGCTCGCCACGCACGAGGACGTGCGCCGCAACGCGGTGCACACGCGCTGGATCGAGCAGCAGGGGACGGCGTTGCAGGCGCTGCTCGCGGCGCACAGCCGGTTGCGCGCGTCGTCTTCGTCGCTGACGGGCGGATCGGCAGCCGCGACGACATCGGCGACGGCCGCGCCAGCCGCGCCCGTGCCCCCCAACGGTCTGCTCGCGCTGCGCGC
>JBBIPS010000620.1:0-1255 GCA_037442725.1 Burkholderiales bacterium
ATCGACGAGAGCGATCGTCCCGCGGTGCGACACTACGATGAGCCGGGCCATGTAGAGCCCGAGCCCGAAGCCCTTGTCGCCCTTGCTCGACGTGAACGGCTCGAAGAGCCGCTCGGACGCGATCATCGCGGCTCTCGACTCGCTCGGCGGTTGGGGGAACGGCAACAAGCTGCAGATCGATTTCTCGATCCCGCTCTTCTTCGGCGACTCGTCGACGCCGCGTCAGACGCCCAGGTCGCCGGGCTCGACATCGTCCAGGTCGCGGCCGACGTCGGCGCCGCGGTCGAGAGCGTGGCCGGGGTCTACTTCGGCGTCGGCGGCCGGCTCGAACTGGGCTGGCTGGCGCAACAGATCGCGGCGCTGCCGGCCGCGAGCCACTGGCAGGCGCTGGCGCGGGTGGCGATGCGCGACGACCTGTCCGCGCTGGCGCGCGAACTGGCGCGCTCGGTGCTGACGAGCGGCAACGCGTCGGCCGAGCCGGCGCCGATGATCGACGCCTGGCAGTCCGAGCGTGCGGCGCAGCTCGCGCGCTGCCGCCAGTTGCAGGCCGACCTCGCGCCGTTGCAGGCGCTGGACATGCCGATGTTGTCGGTGCTGCTGCGCGAATTGCGCGCGCTGCTCTGATGCGCGTGAAGTCGATTGAGATGTGCCGCCACGGGTGCACCGGCCGGTGCGTCGGACGGCGGGTGCTGCGCCCGCGCAGCGGGCGGGCGCGACGGGGCGTGCCGGGAATCAAGCCATGACGGCGAGCCCCGCCGACCAGGCGGCGATGCGCGTCGCGCTCGACCAGGCGCTCAACGCCGAGCTCGCCGGCGAGGTGCCGGTGGGCGCGGTGATCGTGCGCCGCACCGCCGACGCGGTGCAGGTCATCGCCACCGGCTACAACCGTCCCGTCACGACGCACGACCCGACCGCGCACGCCGAGATCGTCGCGCTGCGCCACGCCGCGGAGCTGCTCGGCAACTATCGCCTGCCCGACTGCACGCTCTATGTCACGCTCGAGCCGTGCGCGATGTGCGCGATGGCGCTGATGCACGCGCGCATCGAGCGCGTCGTCTACGGCGCGGCGGACCCCAAGACCGGCGCCGCCGGATCGGTGGTCGACCTGTTCGCCGAGCCGCGGCTGAACCACCACACCACGGTGCAGGGCGGCGTGCTTGCCGAGGCTTCGTCGGCGCTGCTGCGCCGGTTCTTCGCGCGGCGACGCGGGCCACGGGCGAAGGGGCAGCCGGGTGCCGCGCCGCCCGCCGACGTC
>JBBIPS010000621.1:0-1248 GCA_037442725.1 Burkholderiales bacterium
GCTCTTCCGATCTCGCGCTGCGTGCCGCGGCGCGGGCCTGCGGTGTCGGTGTGTCGTGCATCGGACGCATCGAGCCCGAGCCCGGGCTGCGGCTGGTCGACGCCAGCGGCGCGGCGCTGCCGCTGCGGGTCCATGGCTTCGATCACTTCAGCGATGGCTGAGCTGGCACGCTCCGGTCGCGAGCCCGACCCAGGACCCGAGGCCGAGGGCAAGCCCGGGGCCGGGTCGGCTACGGCGCCGCGCCGCGCCAGCGCGCGCTTCATGCTCGGCCATCCCGCGCACTGGCTGGCGCTGGGTCTGGGCAGCGGGCTGTCGCCATGGGCGCCCGGCACCGTCGGCACGTTGTGGGCCTGGGCCGCCTTCGCGCTGCTCGACCGCTTTCTGACGCCGGCGCAGTGGGGCGCGCTGCTGCTGGCGTCGCTGGCCGTGGGCTGGTGGGCCTGCACGCGCACTGCGCGCGATCTGGGGTTGGCCGACCCGAGTGCCATCGTCTGGGACGAAGTGGTCGCCTTCTGGGCCGTGTTGTGGCTCGTGACGCCGGCCGGGTGGGCGGCGCAGACCGTGGCGTTCGCGCTGTTCCGCTTCTTCGATGCCGTCAAGCCGGGTCCCGTCGGGTGGGCCGACCGGTTATGCAAACTGCACGCCGGCGAGTCGATCGGTTGGCGCCAGGGCTTCGGCATCCTGTTCGACGATCTGGTGGCGGCGCTGTGCACGCTGTTTGTCATTGCGGCATGGCGCGCCTGGGCATGAACCGAAGCGACACGCCAGCCGGGCTCGGCGCGCACGACGGCGCTCCCGTCACAGCGCCGGCCGGCGTCGGGGTCGCCGGCGTTGGCGTCGAAGCCGCGGGCGCAGGTGCTGAAGGCGGTGCAGGGACACCCGCCGCAGCCCGAGCGGGGGGGGCGGCAAGCGATTTGACCGCGACGATCGATGCACTGGCCGAGGTGCTGCGCGCGCAGCGCCGGCGCGTGGCCAGCGCCGAGAGTTGCACCGGCGGCCTGATCGCCGCCGCCTGCACCGAACTGGCCGGGTCGAGCGACTGGTTCGAGCGCGGCTTCGTCAGCTACAGCAACGCCGCCAAGGCCGAACTGCTCGGCGTCGATGCGGCACTGATCGCGGCGCACGGTGCGGTCAGCGAGCCGGTGGCGCGGGCGATGGCTGCCGGTGCGCTGGTGCGCTCGCATGCCGATCTGTCGGTGGCGGTCACCGGCATCGCCGGGCCGGGCGGTGGCTCGGCGGCCAAGCCGG
>JBBIPS010000622.1:0-1245 GCA_037442725.1 Burkholderiales bacterium
AGGTCGTCTGGACGTGGATCGAGCGCAGGCGCTGCACCGGGTCGGCGATGTCGGTGCCGAGCCGCACCTGCAGCCAACGCACGGTGCGGCCGCCCCGCGCGCCGGTGTCGCCGGTGTCGCGAGGCTCGGACTTGCTGCCGGCCTGGCCGATGGCGATCGGCGCGAGCGCGGTCAGGCTCGGGTCGGGCAGTTCGCCCAGCGCGTCGAGGTAGCGCCGCAGGCCGCCGGCGCACACCGCGAGCACGGCATCGTCGATGCTCGCACGGTCGACCAGGCCGCGGATGCGCTCGAACTCGTCGACCGTGAAGCGGCGGGTGTCGAACACGCGGTGCGGCGAGACCACCGAGTTGAAGCGCGTGACGAGCGCCGGGTCAGGCGGGCGCAGCAGGTCGGCAGCAAAGGCGAATGTCGCCGGAACGACGCGGCCGAACGAGCGCATCAGCGGGCTGGCCATCTGCAGCGGCGAGAGCATCGAGTGCAACCCGGCGCGGCACAGCATCGCCCACGGACCCGGTGGGCTTGCGGCGAACCACGGCTCGGGCGGCGGCGCGGGCCGCGTCTGCGGCGCCGTGTCGTGCAGCAGCATCGCGATGTCGCCGATCTGGTCGACATCGACCGCCGCGCGATGGATCTTGACGAGCAGCGCGAAGCTGCCGCGCGCCAGGTCGAGGAAGCTGTCGAGACCTTCGATGACGTAGATCTCCCACAGCGGCCGGGCCAGGTCGAGCGGCCGCGCGTGGATGCGCGAGGCCTGGATGCAGAACTGGCGCCAGTCGCCCGGCTTGGGCAGCGCGATGTGGCGCACGTGGTACTCGAGGTCGAAGTGCTCGTCCTCGACCCAGTACGGCGTGTCGAGTTCGAGCGGCACGCGCTGCAGGCGGCTGCGAAAGAACTCGGCGCGACCGAGCCGGCTCCCGATGTGTGCCAGGATGCTCTTGAAGCGCACCTTGCCGCCGGGTGCCGTGCCCTGGTCGTAGATGTGCAGCAGCGAGACGTTCGCGTTCGAGTGCGCGGTGTCCGAGTACAGGAAGCTGGCGTCGTGTCCGTCGAGCTGGCGCATGGGGGGTCCGATCGATGCCTGCGAGCGTAACGTGTGCGGCGCGCGGGATCGCGCGGCGCGTCTGGATGCGCTCCCCTAACCCGCAGCCGTGCCGGCAGCGCGCAGCCTGGCCGGCGCCAAGCGGCTCCGGAGCGACATCAGCACCACCAGGGCCCGAGCGGCTGGCATCGTCGCGAGACCCCGTC
>JBBIPS010000623.1:0-1238 GCA_037442725.1 Burkholderiales bacterium
GACGTTGACGCTGCAGACCCTCGAAGGCGCGCTGCGCCTGTCCGGCAGCGGCCACTGGAGCGGCGACCGGCTGCGCTTTCGCGGCCAGGCGCAGGCTGCCGACGGCCAGGAATCGGCGCTGGCCAACCTGCTCAACATCATCGGCCGGCGCCAGGGGGCGCTGGCGGTCATTTCGATTGGATGAACATGCCCGAGCCAGTGCACCCAGCGCACCTCGCAAACCCACCCCGATCCGCCGCCTCGCTGACACGCCTGGCGGGAGCGACGCTGGCCGCGCTGACCCTGGCCTGCGGCGCCCTGCCGGCCCTGGCACAGGACGCCGACGCCGCGACCGGCGCGACGCGTCACGCGCCCAAGCGCAACGCCGGGCACAGCCCGAAGCTCGAGTCCGCCGCGCCGGTGACGCTGAACTTCGTCAACGCCGACATCGAGGCGGTGACACGTGCGATGGCCGCGATGATCGAGCGTGCGATCGTCGTCGACCCTCGTGTCAAGGGCACGATCACGGTCTACAGCGAGCAGCCGGTGTCGGTGCGCGAGGCCTACCTCAACTACCTGGCCGCGCTGCGCGGCCTGGGCTTCGCGCTGGTGGACAGCGCCGGGCTGCTCAAGGTGGTGCCCGAAGCCGACGCCAAGCTGCAGGCCGGCACCGTCTCGGTCGGGCCGGTGCAACAACGCGGCGACCAGGTCATCACACAGATCTTCCGCCTCAACCACGAGAACCCGAACAACCTGGTGGCGGTGCTGCGCCCGCTGATCAGCCCGAACAACACCATCAACGCCAACCCGAGCACGCACTCGCTGGTGGTCACCGAATACGCCGACAACCTGGCACGCATCGGCAAGATCATCGCCGCGCTCGACCAGCCCGCGGCCACCGATGTCGAGGTGGTGCCGCTGCAGCATACGGTGGCGTCGGAGCTGGCCGCGCTGGTGCAGAAGCTCGGTGACGCCGGTGCCGTGGCAGTGCCGGGGCTGCCCGGGGGCGGCGCCGGTGCCACCGTGATGGCCGATGCGCGCAGCAATGCATTGATCATCCGCGCCGCCAACCCGGCTCGGCTGGCGTCGATGCGGACCCTGATCGAACGGCTCGACCGCCCCGGCCTCGGCGGACCGGCGGGCAGCATCCACGTCGTCTACCTGAAGAACGCCGACGCGACCAGGCTGGCGGCGGTGCTGCGCGCGGCCTTCGGCGGCCCCGCAGGCAGTGGCGGTGCCGGCAGCTCAGGCACCGGCGG
>JBBIPS010000624.1:0-1212 GCA_037442725.1 Burkholderiales bacterium
CCGCACGGCAGCACCGCGGGCACGATCACCGCCCGGCCGAGCCAGCCTTCGGCACCGGCGCCGGCGGCGACGACGCGGCCGCTGACCTCGTGGCCGAGCGCCAGCGGCAGCGCCGCCTTGGTGCGTACGCCGTCAAAGTAGTAGCCCAGGTCGGTGTGGCACACGCCGCAGCCGGCCACGGCCACCACCGCCTCGCCGGCGCCCGGGACGGCGTCGAACGGCATGCGTTCCAGCGGCGCGTTGGGCGCGGTCATCATCCAGCGGTAGGCGTCGAGGCTCATGCGGGAAAACTCCTGTCTGCGAGGGCACGAAATCCGGCGGCCGTTTGACTTGCGGGGCTTGACCGAGGCGTCGTGCGGGCCTATTCTGGTATAGCGGTACCGATTTACCAATAGGGGAATCGACGATGTCGCAAGTGATAGTCGATTCACTGATCTGGATCAAGGTTTGCACCAGGATCGGCGGCACAGTGGCCGGCGGCCAAGGCAGGAGAACATGGTGAACGAAACTAAGGCGGCTCGCTCCGCACGCAACGCGGCGACGAGCCTGTCGATCGCACTGTCCGGCAGCGGGGGCAGCGGCGTCATGACCGCGGGCAACCTGCTGCTGGCCAGCGCGGCACGCGCCGGCGCCTACGGGTTGATGGTGCGCACCAGCGGGCCGCAGATCCGCGGCGGCGAGGCCGCGGCGCTGCTGCGCCTGGGCCGGCAACCGATGAACTCGCTCGGCGACCACTTCGACCTGCTGCTGGCCATCGACTGGCAGAACATCCACCGCTTCGCCGACGAGATCGTGCTGGTGCCGGGCAGCGTCATCGTCGGCGACCCCGACGAAGGCGAGCCGCCGGCCGAGTTCCTGGCCAGGGGGGCGCGCTACCTGCCGCTGCCGCTCAAGAAGATGACCAAGGCGATCCCCGGCAGCTGGGTCAACATGCTCGCGCTCGGGCTGGCCGCGGCGCTGGCCGGCCTGCCGGCCGCGGCGGCCGAAGCCGCGGTGCGCGAGTCCTGGAAGCGCGCCGAGACGCTGCAGGCCAACATCGAGCAGATCGGCGTGCCGACCTGGATCGAGGAAGATGACGCCTTCGCCCGCGCGGTGCTGGGCACGACCTCGAAGTTCCCGCGCTGGGCCATCGCCTACAAGTTCCCGGCGCGCCAGGTCACGAGGCTGGTCCGCTCGCTCGAGGTCAACGTCGGCCGCACCGGCGCGGTCACG
>JBBIPS010000625.1:0-1205 GCA_037442725.1 Burkholderiales bacterium
CTTCGACTATCACGGCGAGAAGCGCGGCGACCTGTATTTCACCAAGGACATGCTGCTCGCCGTCGGCGATCGCTACGAGCGCGAGATCGCCGCCACCAAGGAGGCCGACGCCAAGTACCGCTGACCCGTCCGGCCCTCGCCCCGCGCCTGCCGAGCAGACGCCGGCACGGGCCCAGGCTGGCCAACGCCCTTCGCGGCAATACCCATGAACATCACTGGCGCACTCTTCTACCTGTTCTCGGCGGTGCTGTTGTTCGCCTCGTTCCGCGTCATCACGGCGCGCGGCACGGTGCACGCGGTGCTGTTCCTGGTGCTGGCCTTCGCCAACGCCGCCGTGCTGTGGCTGCTGCTCAAGGCCGAGTTCCTGGCCATCGTGCTGGTGCTGGTCTACGTCGGCGCGGTGATGGTGCTGTTTCTGTTCGTCGTCATGATGCTCGACCTGAAGGGCGACGAGTTCCGCGCCGGCTTCTGGCGCCACCTGCCGCTGGCCGGACTGATCGGCGTCGTGATCGCGCTCGAGATGGCGCTGGTGCTGATGGGCGGCTTCCGGCTCACCGATGCGCCGGCGCTCGACCCGGCATTGCTGAAGATGGGCAACACGCGGCTGCTCGGCATCGAGGTCTACACGCGCTACCTCTATCCGCTGCAGATCGCCGCGGTGCTGCTGCTGGTGGCGATCATCGCCGCCATTGCACTGACCTTGCGCCGGCGCAAGGACAGCCGCTACCAGGATCCGGCGCAGCAACTCGGCGCCAGGAAAGCCGACCGGCTGCGCATCGTCAGGATGGCGCCGGTGGTCGATGCGCCGTCCGCACCGGCGGACGCCGCGGGAGGCAAGCCATGAGCCGGCTGAACCGGCGTCTCGGCGGCGGTGCAGCCGACGCGTTCATCGCGCCGGCGCACCCGGCCCGGCCCGCCATTTGGGGACACGCATGACTCCGATCACCCTCGGGCACTACCTCTCGCTCGGCGGCCTGCTGTTCGCCCTGTCGGTCGTCGGCATCTACCTGAACCGCCGCAACCTGATCGTGCTGCTGATGGCCATCGAGCTGATGCTGCTGGCGGTGAACCTGAACTTCGTCGCCTTCTCGCACTACCTGGGCGACATGGCGGGCCAGGTCTTCGTGTTCTTCATCCTCACGGTGGCGGCGGCCGAATCCGCCATCGGCCTGGCGATCCTGGTCGTGCTGTTCCGCAACCGCGCC
>JBBIPS010000626.1:0-1203 GCA_037442725.1 Burkholderiales bacterium
CCGCCGTCGCAGCGCCCGATGAAGCGGCGCAGCAGCGATTGCGAGCCGCCATCGCCGACCACCGACAGCGGCGGGATGATCGTCGCCGCCGCAACGTGCTCCGCGGCAGGCACGCCCGACGGGAACGCGACGCCCGGCGTCGGGCGGACCGTCACTCCGTCGACGCACCAGTCGTCGATCGCCACGGCCAGGTCGTAGCCGAAGCTGTCGACGCCGGCGAAGTAGAAGTCGAAGCAGCCGGTGAGCTTCTCGTGGCCGGGCAGTCCGTCGAACAGCGCGTTGTCGCGGAACAGGTCGGCGTGCACCGCGCCGCGCGGCAGCGCCTGCCAGGCCGGCGCCGCGGCGAGCTGCTGCTGGAACGCGAGCTCGCTGCACAGCAAGTCGCGCTCGCCGCCGCCCAGGTGCGGCGCCAGCACCGGCGCGATGTCCAGGCACCAGGCCAGGCCGCGCAGGTTGGCTTGCGACATCGGGAAGTCGGCCACCGCGGTGTGCATGCGTGCGAGCAGCGCGCCGACCTGCGCGCAGTGGTGCAGGTCGGGCGCGAGCTGATGGCGCCCGGGCAGGCGGTTGACGAGCGCGGCCGGCTTGCCGGCGACGCGATGCACGATTTCTCCCGACGCATCGGCGCGCGGCTCGGGCACCGGCAGGCCACGACGTGCCAGGTGCTGCATCAGGCGCAGATAGAACGGCAGTTGCTCGAAGCCCAGGCGCTCGAACAACGTGAGCACCCAGCGTCCGTGCGTGGTATCGACGAAGTAGTTGGTGTTCTCGATGCCTTCGCCGATGCCCTGCAGCGACAGCAACTCGCCGGCACCGAGGCGCGTCGCCAGGGCACGCGCCTCGTCGCTGCCGACCTGCGTGAAGACCGCCATGCCGCCCCGCGCGGATCAGAACGCGAGGATGCTCCAGACGCGCTGGCCGACCGAGTCGCGCGGCTGCGAGAGGTCGCGCCCGCGCACGGCGGGCAGCACCTCGTAGTCGCGCATGCCGGACGCCTTCGGGTGCACGCTGATGCGCTGGGTCTGGCCACGCACGCGCAACTCGTCGATGCGCACGGCCTCATCCTCGGCCACCAGGTGCTGCACCTTCGGCTCGACGCCGCCCCGCACGTCGGCCGGCACGGTCGCCGGCGCGGCCGGCGGCGCGCCGGCGACCGATCCGGCCGGCTTGTCGGCCGACCACGCCGTCAACGGCACGCCGGCC
>JBBIPS010000627.1:0-1180 GCA_037442725.1 Burkholderiales bacterium
ACGCTGGCCGGGTGCGCGAGCGACTTGTTCTCGCTGGCCAGCGCCGCGGCGGTGACGTGGGCGATCATGAAGCCCGAATTGAGGCCGGCATCGCCGGTCAGGAACGGCGGCAGCCGCGACACGCCGGCATCGATCAGCATCGCGATGCGGCGCTCGGCGATGGCGCCGACTTCGGCGATCGCCAGCGCCATGCCGTCGGCCGCGAGCGCGACCGGCTCGGCGTGGAAGTTGCCGCCCGAGACGAGCTCGCCGCCGAGTCCAGTCTCGGCCGCCTGCGCAGCAACGGCGCGCCGCCGACGGCCCGGCAGAGCCGCAGCGGTGGCGTCCGCCCGGGCCGCGTCAGCCATGCACACCAGTGGGTTGTCGGTGACCGCATTGGCCTCGCGCAACAGCACGCGCGCGGCGTGGCGCAACTGGTCGAGGCACGCGCCCACCACCTGCGGCTGGCAGCGCAGGCAGTACGGGTCCTGCACGCGGTCATCGCCCTGGGCATGCGAGGCGCGGATCGCGCTGCCGGCGAGCAGCGAACGGTAGTAGCGCGCGACGTCGATCTGCCCCGGCTGGCAGCGCAGTTCATGGATGCGCGGGTCGAACGGCCCGTCGCTGCCGCGCGCGGCGTCCACCGTCAGCGCACCCACGACCAGCGCCGACTCGAGCACCGGCTCGAACGCGAGCAGCGCATGCAGCGCGAGCGCGGTCGAGACCTGCGTGCCGTTGATCAGCGCCAGCCCCTCCTTGGCGGCGAGCTGCAGCGGCGCGATGCCGTGCTCGGCCAGCACCTCGGCGGCCGGCCTGCGCCGCGGCGGTCCGGGCGCGTCGGTCGGGTCGGCAGCGTCGACCAGGAATTCGCCCTCGCCGATCAGCGCCAGCGTCATGTGCGCCAGCGGCGCCAGGTCGCCCGACGCGCCCACCGAGCCCTGGCTCGGCACGTACGGCACCAGCCCGGCGTTGAAGACGTCGAGCAGCGTCTCGATGACGACCGGCCGCACGCCCGAGGCGCCGCGCGCCAGCGCCGCGGCCTTCATCGCGATCAGCAAGCGCACGACGGCAGGCGCCAGCGGCGCGCCGACGCCGACGCTGTGCGAGCGGATCAGGTTGAGCTGCAGGCGCGCCAGGTCGGCCGCGCTGATGCGCTGGTTGGCGAGCTTGCCGAAGCCGGTGTTGACGCCGTAGATCGGCG
>JBBIPS010000628.1:0-1158 GCA_037442725.1 Burkholderiales bacterium
GAACGCGGAATTGTCGTGCCCGGACATCACCCGCGGCTGCCCGGGCCGCCTGGCGGTGTCGAATCGGAGCACCCGGCACGTGGTCACAGCGCCGTCGGCGACGCGGCTCGCGGGTCGCGGTCATGCGGCCGGGCGCGGCCGCGTGCGCCCGGCGCGACGGTGGCGGCGTGTATCCTTCGCGCCCATGAAACTCATCGCCCGCTGGCTGCTGCTGGCCGCCGCATTGCTGCTGGTGGCGCAGCTCTACCCCGGCGTCACGGTGGCCAGTTTCGGCAGCGCACTCGTGGCCGCGCTGGTGCTGGGCCTGCTCAACACGCTGGTGCGTCCGTTGCTCGTGGTGCTGACCTTCCCGGTCACACTGATCACGCTCGGGCTGTTCCTGTTCGTCATCAACGCGGCGATGTTCTGGGCCGCAGCGCGCGTCCTCGACGGCTTCACGGTGGCCGGCTTCGGCGCGGCGCTGATCGGCTCGATCATCTACAGCCTGTGCGGCATGGTGATCGACGTGGCCATCGAGCGGCTGTTCAGCCGCTCGGATGCGTGAGGCCCAGCGGCTGTTCAGCCGCTCGGATACGTGAGGCCCAGCGGCTGTTCAGCCGCTCGGATGCGTGAGGCCCAGCGGCTGTTCGGCCGCTCGGATGCGTGAGACCCAGCGGCTGTTCGGCCGCGTGGCCCACGCCACTCGGCCTGGCCGTCAAGGGTGCTGCTCTTCGCCGTCGCCGCGCCGACCGTTGCCGCGTTGCTCGGCCAGCAGTTGCCGGCGCTGCGCGAGCAGGTCGCGCAGACGCGCATCGATCACCGAGGCTTCGATGAAATCGGTGCCGACTTCGCCGCGCCGCGCCAGTTGCTGGCCGGCACGCAGGCGGTCGATCGCGCCGGGCAGGTTGCCCAGCGCCGCCTGCGACTCGGCCTCGGCGCGCACCGAGCGCAGCCGCTGGCCCAGGCCGTCGGCACTCTGCGCGAGCCACTGCCACGCGGTGGCGTCCAGCCGGTGCTCGGCGACCCAGGTCTGCAGTGCCTGGCTGCTCGCGCGCAGCGCGGCGGCGTCGCCCGAAGCGAGCGCGAAGCGCGCACGCAGCAGCAGGGCACTGCGCGAACGATCGGCGGCGAGCGGCGCCAGGGCGCGGCCGGCCGCCGCGGTGTCACCGCGCTCGAGTG
>JBBIPS010000629.1:0-1151 GCA_037442725.1 Burkholderiales bacterium
GTCGTGCCGTCAGCGGGGCCGGCGCGCAGGCCGAGGCCTGGCGGCCGTGGCGGGCCTATGCCGTGATGCGCTTGTGGCTCTCACTCGAGGACAACCCATGATCCACCCATATCTCGTCGCCCAGGCCCGGCTGCCGACACCGCTCGGGATGCTGACGGCGGCCGCGAGCGCGGCCGGACTGGCCGGCCTGTGGTTCGACGGCCAGGCGCACCACCCCGGCCCACTCGCGGTGCCCGACGATCCCGACCAGCGCTGGTTGCGTGCCGCGGCGCGGGCGTTGCAGGCTTACTTCGACGCTGCCGCGCAACCGCTGCACGGCCTGCGCTTCGACCTGCACGGCACGCCGTTCCAGCGCGCCGTGTGGCAGGCACTGCAGACACTGCCGGCCGGGCAGACGTCGACCTACGCGCAGATCGCCGCATTGGCCGGCGCACCGGCAGCGGTGCGCGCAGCCGCTGCCGCGATCGGCCGCAACCCGGTGTCCATCCTCGTACCGTGCCACCGCGTCGTCGGCCGCGACGGCTCGCTCACCGGCTACGCCGGCGGGCTGCAGCGCAAGCGCGCGCTGCTCGCGCACGAAGGCGTGGCATGCCACGCGTGATGTCGCGCGCCACCGCATCGCGCCGGCGCCTCTCGGGTCGCGCTGCGCGATGAGGGCGCGCGACGTTCTCGAGCTGACGCTGCTGGCCGCGATCTGGGGCGCGTCGTTCCTGTTCATGCGCATCGCGGCACCGCAGTTCGGCCCGGTCGCTCTGGCCGCGGTGCGCGTCGCCGGCGCGGCGCTGGTGCTGTTGCCGCTGCTCGGGCTGCGCGGCGAGGCAGCGGCGCTGCGCCGGCACTGGCGCGCGATCGCACTCGTGGGCGTGATGAACTCGGCGCTGCCGTTCGCGCTGTTCGGCTTTGCCGCGCTGTCGATCAGCGCCGGGCTGTCGTCGATCTTCAACGCCGGGACGCCGCTGTTCACGGCGCTGATCGCATGGCTGTGGCTGCACGATCGGCTGGACCGCCGGCGCAGCGCCGGGCTGGCGCTGGGGCTGGCCGGCGTGCTCGGGCTGGCCGGGCACAACGCCGGGCTGCGTGGCGACGTCACCGACCTGCAGCCGGCGCTGGCGGTGCTGGCGTGCCTGGCCGCCACACTGCTCTACGCGGCC
>JBBIPS010000630.1:0-1145 GCA_037442725.1 Burkholderiales bacterium
GCAGCGGCCGCGAGGCCCGGCGCCGATGCCGCCGATGCCGCGCTGTGCGCGCGCTATGCCGCGGCGGTGCTGGCGCTCAAGCCGCGCTTCGACCTCTACGAGCGCGCCAACCGAGTCAATGACCATCCCTGGCTGGCCGACCTGCTGATTTGGCGTGCGCGCCGGAGCGAGCGCATCCGGCGCCGCATGGCCGGCGTTCTCGAGGAGACCGGCAACCCCGGCAACCTGGTCTCGCTGCGCGGCATCGCGCGGCTGTTCCTGCCGATGCGCTGAGCGGCGATCGCCGCCCCGGACCCGGTCACCGGTCCGGTGAGTCCCGGCGCGCGCGCAGCGCCGGCGCCTGCAGCGAGATCAGCTCGACCAGTCGATCGGCGTCGTGGCCGGGCGCTGGTTCGTCAGGAAGTCGCGCGCTCGGCCAAAGTGCCCGCAGCCGACGAAAGGCTGCGGCCCGCGCCGTGCCGACAGCGGCGACGGGTGGTTGGCGCGCAGCACCAGATGCCTGCCCGCCCCGGCCGCGTCGATCAACGGCGCCTTGGCCTGCGCGTGCGCACCCCAGAGCAGGTAGACCTTGGCACCCGCGTCGCGCGCCGTCGCCAGGATCACTTCGTCGGTGAGCGCTTCCCATCCGCGCCCGGCGTGGGCGGCCGGCTGGCCGGCCTCGACGGTCAGCACGGTGTTCAGCAGCAGCACGCCCTGGCGTGCCCAGCCGCCCAGATGACCGACGGCGCCGCGCTGCACGCCGACGTCACGCGCCAGTTCGGCCAGGATGTTGCGCAGGCTGGGTGGCGGCGCGACACCCGCCGGCACCGAGAACGCCAGCCCCTCGGCCTGGCCGGCGCCGTGGTACGGGTCCTGCCCGAGGATGACGACGCGCACCGCCGAGCGCGGCGTCAGCTCGAGCGCGCGCAGCACCGCCGCGGGGTAGATCACCGCACCGGCCAGGCGGCGCGCTTCGACGAAATCGGCGAGTCGGCGCGCGTGCGGTCCCGCGCGCCAGGCATCGATCACCGCGCGCCACGACGGCGGCGCGCGCTCGATCACTGCCGCGAGCGGCTCGAGCAGGCGATTGCCCGCGATCCGGCTGTCGACGCTGTCGTCCACACGCCCTGGCACCTGGCGTGTCGCCTGCCGCGCCGCCGGCGCAG
>JBBIPS010000631.1:0-1139 GCA_037442725.1 Burkholderiales bacterium
CGTGCCGCGTCGCTGCGACGCGCTGCATCCGCCCCGGCACCGGCGTCAACCCCGGCACGGTGCGCACGGCCTGCGCCAGCGGCACGCCCAGTGCGCGCAGCGCGCCCATCACGGCGAGCAGGTTGGCGGCGTTGTAGTCGCCGATCAGCGCGCTGCGCACCGGCAGCCGCGCGCCGGCCTCGACCAGGTCGAAGGCCAGCCCGTCGTCGATGTAGCGCAGCGCCTGCGCCGACAGTCTGGCCGCGCCACCCACCGAGGTGGTCCAGACGTCGAGTGCGGCTTGCCCCGACCTGCCGCCGAGTGCGCCGGCCAGCGCCGCGCCCTCGGCGTCGTCGATGTTGACGACCGCGGCGCGCAGCCCGGGCGTGTCGAACAGCGCGCGCTTGGCCGCCGCATAGGCCGCCATGTCGCCGTGGTAATCGAGATGGTCGCGCGTCAGGTTGGTGAACTGCGCCACCTCGATCGCCAGGCCGGCCAGGCGCTGCTCGACCAGGCCGATCGAAGAAGCCTCGATGGCGCAGGCGGCAAAGCCGGCGTCGACCATCCCGCGCAGCGCGGCGTGCAGCTGCACCGGGTCGGGCGTGGTCAGCCCGGTGTGGCGAATGCCGTCGACGCCGTCGGCACGCTGGCCGATCTGCGGCGGCTCGCCGATGCCGAGCGTGCCGATCACGCCGCAGCGCCGGCCCAGCTGCGTCAGCGCCTGGGCAGTCCACCAGGCGGTGCTGCTCTTGCCGTTGGTGCCGGTGACGGCGATCACCGACAGGCGCTCGCCCGGTCGCTCGAAGTAGGCCGCGGCGATCGGCCCGGTGGCCGCCTTGAGCCCCGGCAGCGTCGCGATGCGCGCGTTGCCATGGACGAAGCCGGCATGCCCCGGCGTCTCGAAGCCGAACGCGTCGATGCCGGCGTCCTCGACGAGGCAGGTCGCGGCACCAGCGGCCAGCGCGGCAGGCACGTAGTGGCGGCCGTCGGTGGCATAGCCCGGCCAGGCGATGAAGGCGTCGCCGGGCTGCACCCGGCGGCTGTCGGTACGCAGCACGCCGGTGACCCACTGCCCGAGCCAGCGCGCCGCGGCCTCGGGCGAGCGCAGTCGCGTCAGCGCCATCGCCGCACCTCCAGCGCCGGGCGGCCGGCGCCGGGCA
>JBBIPS010000632.1:0-1139 GCA_037442725.1 Burkholderiales bacterium
GCGCCGCCGCGGCCTTCAGCGCGCTGCGGGGCCGGCCAGGCGCCAGCGCCGCACGCCGTCGCCGCCCAGCTCGCACAGCGCCTGGCCGCGCGCCACCAGGTAGTTCAGGTGCGCCAGGCTCTCGCCGGTGGCCATGCCGAGCAGGTCGCCCTGGTTGTCGATGGCGCGGGCGAACAGCGCGCCGAAGACGTCGATCGCGCGCCGGGGTTCGGCCAGCGTGCGCAGCAGCCGCTCGAGGCCGCGCGCGTGCCCCGTGGCGAGGCGGTCGAGCCGTGCGTGCAGGCCGTGGAAAGGCTCGCCGTGCGACGGCAGCACGAGCAGCGTGGGGCTCAACGTCGCGCGCAGACGATCGATCGAGGCCAGCCACTCGGCGAGCGGATCGGCGTCGGGTTCGGTCGGGAACACCGAGACGATCGACGAGATGCGTGGCAGCACCTGGTCGCCCGAGATCAGCAGGTTCAACTCGTCGCACACCAGGCAGGCGTGCTCGGGCGAGTGGCCGCGGCCGACGACGACGCGCCACGCGTGCGCGCCGATGCGCAGCGTCTGGCCGTCGCCGATGCGGCGGAAACTGTCCGGCAGCGCGTGCAGGAACTTGCCGAAGCCGCCGAAGCGCGCGCGGTACAGGTCGAGCGCCTCGTCCGACCAGCCGGCCTGGGCATAGAAGCGGATCGCGTCGGCGGGCGCCTCGCGCCCGGTGTCGGCGGCCAGCGTCCGACACGTCAGGTACTCGAGCCGCGTCATCCACAGCCGGCACTGGAACTTGCGCGTCAGCCAGCCCGCCATGCCGACGTGGTCGGGGTGCATGTGGGTGACGATGACGCGCGTCAGCCGCGCGCCCTGCGGCGTGGCGGCCAGCGGCCCGTCGGGCGCGACCAGCGCGCGCCAGGCGGCCAGCACCTCGGGCGTCTTGACGCCGGTGTCGACGATGGCCCAGCCGGGGCCGTGCTCGTCCTCGTCGGCGATCGCCCACAGGTTGATGTGGTTCAGCACGAACGGCAGCGGCATGCGCAGCCACAGCACGCCCGGTGCCAGCTCGCGCACCGCGCCGGCGGCCGGCGGTGCGCCGCAGGGGTAGCTCAGGCCGTGCGACTCGTCGCGATGCGTGTCGGGGCGGCCATCCGGCGTGGGGGCTTGGG
>JBBIPS010000633.1:0-1120 GCA_037442725.1 Burkholderiales bacterium
CGCCGGCCGCGGCCGGCGCTCGGTGGCGCTGGACATCCGCCAGGGCGCCGGCCGCGACGCCGCGCTGCGGCTGATCGACCGCGCCGACGTCCTGATCGAGGGCTTCCGCCCCGGCGTCGCCGAGCGCCTCGGACTCGGCCCCGAGGCCTGCCAGGCACGCAACCCGGCGCTGGTCTACGGCCGCATGACGGGCTTCGGCCAGGCCGGTCCGCTGGCGCAGGCGGCCGGCCACGACATCAACTACATCGCGCTGACCGGCGCGCTGCACGCGATCGGCAGCGCCGGCGGCAAGCCGATCCCGCCGCTCAACCTCGTCGGCGACTATGGCGGTGGTGCGCTCTACCTGGCCTTCGGCCTGCTCGCCGCACTCTACGAGCGCGCGCGCTCGGGCCGCGGCCAGGTGGTCGACGCGGCGATGGTCGACGGTGCGGCGTCGCTGATGGCGATCTTCCAGGGCCTGGCGGCGGCCGGACAGTGGAACCCGGCCGAGCGCGCCGCCAACCTGCTCGACGGCGGCGCACCGTTCTACGACACCTACGCCACCGCCGACGACAGGTTCGTGGCGATCGGCGCGCTCGAGCCCAAGTTCTTCGCCGAGCTGGCGCGGCGCATCGGCCTCGACGAGCGCTTCGTCGCGCGCCAGTACGACCGCCGCGTCTGGCCCGAGCTGCGCGCTGCGCTCGCGGCGCTGATGCGGACCAAGACGCGCGACGCCTGGTGTGCGCTGCTCGAAGGCAGTGACGCCTGCTTCGCCCCGGTGCTGTCGCTGGCCGAGGCGCCCGCCCACCGGCATGCCGTGGCACGCCAGGGCTTCATCGAGATCGACGGCGTGGTGCAGGCCGCGCCCGCACCGCGTTTTTCGCGCAGCGTTCCGGCCCGACCGCAGCCGACGCGCAAGCCGGGTGCCGACACCGATGCCATCCTGGCCGAGGCCGGCCTGCGGCCCGACGAGATCGAGGCGTTGCGCGCGGCGGGCATCGCGGCGGGAGACTGATGCGGCCCGGCGTTCGATCGCCAGGCTACAAGCCAAGCGCCGATGGTCGCCCCGACGCGATTGCTCACAACTCGACATGCGGGAGTCAGACATGCAAGACAAGCCCCCCACCGCGCCCGGCGGCAA
>JBBIPS010000634.1:0-1118 GCA_037442725.1 Burkholderiales bacterium
GTCGCGCTCGGTGCCTCGATCGACGTGCTGCTCGACGCCGGGGTCGATCGCATCTGGGCCCACGTTGACATGCTCTGCGATCGACTGGTCGAAGGCCTGGGCGCGCTCGATCGGATCCGCTTCCTTTCCGACCGCTCGAACGAAGCAAGGTCCGGCATCGTGACGCTGGGCTGGATCAACGCGCTGTAGGCGGCACCCGACCCGCCCGGGCGGATCACGAAGTAGGTGAAGTAGCTCGCCAGCACCGGCGCGGCGCAGACCAGCAGCAGCGCCAGCATCTTCAGGCGTCCCGCAGTCGTGCGCTGGCGCTCGAGCAACCGCCGCGGCGCGGGCATCGAGTGCACGGTCAACGTCAACGGCTCAGGCGCGGCCGCGGCGGGGGTGGAGGAGTTGGAACCAGACATAAAGACCTGTGATCAGCGCGCTGAGCGCGAACCACTGAAACGCATAACCGTGGTGCCTGGCCACATCGAGCGTCGGCACGGGCCACTGCCTCAGCAGGCCATCGCCTGCGCCGCCGGCGGACTTGCCGATCGCGTCGTCCTGCCCACCGTCGAGTTGCTGCACCGACAGCGGCCGCAACGCCAGGCCGGTTTCGCGCGCGAAGCTGGCAAGCTGAAGATTCTGCCGGATCACGCCGCGGTCGACGCCGCCGAGCTCGAACAGCTTGGACGGCTCCGGGGCGATGCGCCCGCTCAGCACGACTTCACCATCCGCACTGTGGACCGGCGCGAGCCGCGTCCGATCCGCGCGGTCGCGCGGCAGCCAGCCGCGCTGCACCAGCACGGCATCGCCGGGCGCGAGCAGCAGCGGCGTGACGACGAAGAAGCCGGGCCGCCCGTTCATCTGCCGGTTTTCGAGGTAGACGGTGTACTGCGCCAGCCAGCGGCCGCGCAGCTCGATGCGCCGGTAGTGCTGCGCTGTGGCAGTGGCGGTGTCGCGTGCCAGCGCCGCCCCGGGCAGCGCGGGCTGCCCGGAGCGAGCCGCGATCTGGACCTGCAACGCGAGCTTGGCAGCGGCACGGTCGAGCTGCCACACGCCCAGCCGAGCCGTGCCGAGCGCGCCCAGCACCGACGCCAGCAGCACGACCATGCGCGCCGCGCGCGGCGCCATCATCG
>JBBIPS010000635.1:0-1116 GCA_037442725.1 Burkholderiales bacterium
GTCGGCGGCGCAGAACCACTCCTCGGGCGCACGCCCGAGCAGCGCCGCGACCGGCCGGCCGAAGAACATCGCCGCCATCGCGTTCAGCCGCAGCACGCGCGCCGACGCGGCGTCGAACAGCGCGATGGCCAGCGGTGCGGTGTCGATGATGCGTTGCAGCGACGCCTGCGCCTGCGCGATGCTGACCTCGGCCTGGCGCCGGCGCTCGATGTCGAGCAGCGCGAACGTGATCTGGCTCCCGCCGGGCCCCTTGCCCGGGTCGCGCCCGGTGACGACGGCGTTGCCGACGACCCAGAACTCGCGCCCGTCGCGCCCGCGCAGCCGACACTCGAAGGTCTCGGCCTGGCCGTCGGCGAGCGAGCGCCGGTAGTGCGTGGCGCGCAGCGGATGATCGGGCTCGGCGGTGGCGACGACGGCGATCGGCGCGCCGACGAAGTCCGCCAGCTCGCCGCCGAACATGCGGCGCGCCGAGCGGTTCATCCACTCGATGCCGGCGTCGCCGACGGTGACGATGCCCACCAGCACCGAGTCGAGGATCGCACGCGTGCGCTCGGCCTGCAGCTGCACCGCCTCGCGCGCGCGCTGGCGTTCGTCGATGTCGACGTACGAGCAGATCAGCCCGGCGCTGGCGTCGGCCGCGTCGACGCTGCGCTTGCTCACCTGCACCCAGGTCAGCCGGCCGTCGCTGCGGCGCAGCCGGCGCTCGCCGCTCCAGTAGCCGGCCTGCTGCAACGCCTGCTGCTGCTGCCGGCCGATCTCGCCAAAGGTGCCGGCGTCCTCGAACAGCGTCTGCAGCGGCAGCTGCGCCAGATCGGCCACCGCATAGCCGGTCAGGCGCGCCAGTGCCGCGTTGGCGCGCTCGATGCGGCCGCCGCGCAGGTAGGCGATGCCGACGTCGGACAGGCTGAACATCAGCTCGCGCTCGCGCGCCAGCGCCTCGAGCTCGGCCTGCTGTGCCTTCAGCCGCGACACGTCGGTGAGCACCGCCACCGCTTCGGGCGCGCCGGCGGCGACGGCGCGGCGCACCGACAGCGAATACCAGGTCGGGCGCGGCGACGCGTCGCCGGGGCGTGCCAGCTCGAGCTCGAAGCGCCCGTCCTCGGCCAGCGCCTGGCG
>JBBIPS010000636.1:0-1111 GCA_037442725.1 Burkholderiales bacterium
GATCGAGAGCTCGGCCACCGAGGCGATGGCGGCCAGCGCCTCGCCGCGAAACCCCAGCGTCGCCACCGCCTCGAGCTCGTGCAGGCTGGCGATCTTGCTCGTGGCGTGGCGCTGCAGCGCCAGCACCAGTTGATTCGCGGCGATGCCGACGCCGTCGTCCTCGACCGCGATGCTGCGCACGCCGCCGGCGAGCAGCCGCACGGTGATCTGCGTCGCACCGGCGTCGAGCGCGTTGTCGAGCAACTCGCGCACCACGGACGCCGGCCGCTCGACGACCTCGCCGGCGGCGATCTGGCTGATCAGCTCGTCGGGCAGGGCGAGGATCGGGCGGCGTTCGGCGGAACTCATCGCGTCGATTATCCCGGCTCGCAGCGACGCCGCGCCGGCACGTGCCGGTCCAGGCGGCGGGCCAGGTCGGGCCGTCGATAATCCCGCGCATGGATACCCTGCTGCTGCTGGCCGACTTCATCCTCCACGTCGACCGTCACCTGCGCGATTTCGTCGCCGACCACGGCATGTGGGTCTACGCGCTGCTGTTCGTGGTCATCTTCGTCGAGACCGGGCTGGTGGTGATGCCGTTCCTGCCCGGCGACTCGCTGCTGTTTGTCGTCGGAGCGCTGGCCGGCGCCGGTCTGATGAGCTACCCGCTGGCGCTGGGCCTGATGACGGCGGCGGCGGTGGCGGGCAACCAGACCAACTACACGATCGGCCGCGCCATCGGTCCACGCGTGTTCGGCTGGGAGCAGTCGCGCTGGTTCAACAAGCGCGCGTTCGAGCAGGCGCATGCGTTCTACGAGAAGTACGGCGGCATCACGATCGTGCTGGCGCGCTTCATGCCGTTCGTCCGCACCTTCGCGCCCTTCGTCGCCGGCGTGGCGCAGATGACGCGGCGTCGCTTCACGTTCTACGACGTCACCGGCGGAACGCTGTGGGTCGCGAGCCTTGTCAGCGCGGGCTTCGTGTTCGGCAACATTGCGTGGGTGGCCGAGAACCTCGGCCGGATCATCTGGGCGCTGATCCTGATTCCGGGCGCGATTGCGCTGTTCGGCGCCTGGCGCGCGCGGCGGGCCGGGCCGGCCTGAGCGCACGCGGCGTGCAGGCGCGCTGCGCC
>JBBIPS010000637.1:0-1110 GCA_037442725.1 Burkholderiales bacterium
CGCGCGCACCTCGTCGTGCGGCGCCTGCGGCGCGGCGGCGGCCCAGTCGATCAGCTCGCGCACGCCCTCGGGCCGGTCGTTCAGGCGCGCGATGCGCAGCCGCGCCACCGGCGTCGGCAGCGTCGCGTCGGCGTCGGCGAGCAGTTCCTCGAACAGCTTCTCGCCCGGGCGCAGGCCCGAGAACACGATGCCGATCTCGGCCTCCGAGTGCCCGGACAGGCGGATCAGGTCGCGCGCCAGGTCGACGATCTTCACCGGCTCGCCCATGTCGAGCACGAGCACCTGGCCGCTCGCGCCGATCGCCGCGGCCTGCAGCACCAGCCGCGCGGCCTCGGGGATGGTCATGAAGTAACGGATGATGTCGGGGTGCGTCACCGTCACCGGGCCGCCGCGCTCGATCTGCTGCTTGAACTTGGGGATCACGCTGCCGCTGCTGCCCAGCACGTTGCCGAAGCGCACCGCCATGAAGCGCGTGGCCGGGTGCTCGGCGGCGAGCGTCGAGATCACCATCTCGGCGGCGCGCTTGGTCGCGCCCATCACGTTGGTGGGGTTGACCGCCTTGTCGGTGCTGATCAGCACGAAGCGCTCGGCGCCGTGCTCGGCCGCGGCCAGCGCGGCGTGCCAGGTGCCCAGCGTGTTGTTGCGCAGCGCCGGGCCGGCGTTGTCGTCCTGCTCCATCAGCGGCACATGCTTGAACGCGGCGGCGTGGAAGACGACCTGCGGCCGCCACCTGGCCATGGTGCGACGCAGGTGGTCCAGGTCCTTGACGTCGCCCATCAGCCGCACCAGCGGCAGCTGTGCAAAGCGCTCGCCGAGCTCCTGCTCGATCGAGTAGAGGTTGAACTCGGAGAGCTCGTAGAGCACCAGCCGCGCCGCGCCGTAGCGCGCCACCTGGCGGCACAGCTCGGCGCCGATCGAGCCGCCGGCGCCGGTGATCAGCACCGTCTTGCCGGCCAGCGACTCGGCGATGCCGGCCTCGTCGAGCTGCACCGGCTCGCGGCCGAGCAGGTCCTCGGGCTGGATGTCGCGCACGCGCTCGATGCGCGCGCTGCCGTCGCGCAACTCGTCGGCCGAAGGCACGGTGAGCACCGGCAGCCCGGTGGGTGCGGC
>JBBIPS010000638.1:0-1108 GCA_037442725.1 Burkholderiales bacterium
TCGTGGAAGTGGGCCGACTTGTGGCCGACCGACTTGCGGTGCTTGATGATCGAATAGAACATCACGCCGAAGACGGCAACGAAGATCACCGCACAGACGATCAGCATGAAGTTGTGCAGGCCCTGCACGTCGCTGGCGATGCGCGTGGCCGGGGTCTGCAGGTCGATCTCGAAACGCGACGGCCTGCCCGCCAGGTCACCCGCCGCCATTGCCGCCTGCGATACCAGCGTGACGCCCAATGCCGACGCCGCCTTGCCGAGCCGATGCAATCGAATGTCTGTGGTCTTCATCGTGATGCTTCGAGTTTGTGATCCCCAACCCGCCGGACCGCCCCGCGCGACTCGCGCAGCTCCCGTGCCAGCTCCGAACCCAGCTCGGGCCGCACATGGCGGCCGACGCACACGCGCTGCCCCTGGCCCGACGACTCGGCCCGCAGCGTCATGCCCGCGCCGCGCCAGCCCGACTGCGCCGACCGGCCGAACCCGCCCCCAGGACACCAGCGCGCTTCGCGGGCCGACGCGTCGGAGGCAGGCCAATGGCTGGAAGCGAGGGTCGCGGTCATGGGTGAGCGGTGGCAACCTGAGCCCCCGGCCATCCGGTCGTCGGACCGAACGGCGGACTCGGCAACTCAGGCCGCGGCGCGGCTATTGAAGCAAGTCCTGAGGCAGGTCAAGGACAACATTCTAGCGGAGCGCTATAAGCCTGCGGCTTGATCGCGGCGCCGCGCCAGGCTGGCACGCAGGCCGTCCAGTGATACCGCCACCGGCGCACCCGGCGCACCCGGCGCAGGCCGGGGCGGTACCTTGACGGCATGGCCGTAGACCAGCTCGAAGCTCAGGCGCACACGACCCTGCGCATCGGCGCGCTCGGCCAGCGCCTGCAGCAGCCGGGCGCGCCAGCGCGGCGTGCGCAAGCCGGCGTGCCGCGCTGCGCCGAGATGCCCGCCCAGGCTGCGCAACTCGGCCAGCAGTGCCTGCGGCGACGACCAGCTCAGCTGCACCGTTTCCTGGTCCATCACCGGGTCGGCGAATCCGCCGTGCACCAGCAGGTCTCCCAGGTCGTGCATGTCGATGTAGGGCGGATGCGGCGCCGGCCAGCCGGCGGCGGC
>JBBIPS010000639.1:0-1094 GCA_037442725.1 Burkholderiales bacterium
CCTTGCCGCCCGTCAGTTGCCGCTCGGCGCCGCCGACGCCGGCGCGGCAGCCGGTGCGGCGGAGGACGCCGCTGGCAGCGGCGGCAGCAGCGGCGCCTCGTTGATCGGCAGCACGCGGCTGGCGGCGGGCTGCGCGTCCTGCTGCTGCGCCCGGATCGCCTCGTAGCGATCGAGCGTCAGCGTCTGCGCCGAGCGCGCATCGCGGATCACGACCGGACGCAGGAAGACCAGCAGGTTGGTCTTGTGGCGGGTGCGGCTCTCGCTGCGGAACAGGCCGCCGACGAGCGGCATGTCCCCGAGCAGCGGCACCTTGTCCTCGCCGCCGTCGTACTGGTCCTTCAGCTGGCCGCCGAGCACCATGATCTGGCCGTCGTCGACGACCACGGTGGTCTCGATCGAGCTCTTGTTCGTGGTCGGGCCGTTGGCGTTGGACGTGGTCGAGGCGACGACGCTCGAGTTCTCCTGGTACACGGTCATGCGCACCACGCCGCCCTCGCCGATCTGCGGCTTGATGCGCAGCGTCAGGCCGACGTCCTTGCGCTCGATGGTCTGGAACGGGTTCACCGTGGTCGAGCTCGCGCCGGTATTGGTGAAGCTGCCGGTGACGAACGGCACGTTCGAGCCGATGACGATCTTGGCCTCTTCGTTGTCCAGCGCCACCAGGTTGGGTGTGGACAGGATGTTCGTGCCCGAGACGGTCTCGAGGAAGCGCGCCAGCGCGCCCAGCGTGTAGACGCCGTTGGTCAGCTTGAGCAGGCCGAGGTTGAGCCCGTTGGTCGCCGCGGTGGCGGACACGTTGCCGCCGGCGACGGCCGCGCTCAGGTTCAGGATGTTGCTGCCGGTGGTGCCGAAGTTGGTGCCTGCGGCCAGGCCGTAGCGGTCGCCCTTCTGGCCCAGCAGGCCCTGCCACTGAAAGCCGAATTCGGCCGCCTTGTTGGCGTCCATCTCGACGATCATCGATTCGACGAAGACCTGCGCGCGCCGGCCGTCGAGCTGGTCGATCACCGAGCGGATCTGGCGGTACAGCGGCTCGGCGGCGCTGATCACCAGCGAGTTCGTCGCCGGGTCGGCCTGGATGAAGCCGCCGGTCGAGG
>JBBIPS010000640.1:0-1091 GCA_037442725.1 Burkholderiales bacterium
TCGCGCGCGCTGTATTCGAACGGCCTGCAGCCGGCCTGCTCGAACCGGCCGCGCGTGTCGGCGTCGGCCTTGAGGTAGAGCGTGCCGGCGGCGATCAGCGCGACGAACACGTCGTCGACATACAGGCCGTGACCGCCGAACATGCGGCGCGCGCGCGGTCGGCCGAGCGCACCCAGCAACTCGATGCAGTGGTCGACGAAATCGGCATCGGCAGCGGCCATGGCGGCCAGTGTAGCCAGCGCCGCGCGGCGCATCGGGGAAGCGATGCGGTGTCGCCGCGTGCACGCCGGGCGACAATGCCGCCTCATGAGTTCCCCCCATGACTACGGCCTGGAGCCGTCGCGCGACAAGGCCGTGCTGCGCCGCCAGCTGCAGGCCGAGCGCCAGGCGATGGTCGACCGCCACCAGCGCGCGGTGCACCTGCAGGAGGTGCTGCGTGTCTGGCTGGTGTCGCGCCCGGAGCGCTCGATCGGCGCCTACTGGCCGATCAAGGGCGAATTCGACGCGCTGCCGGCGCTGTTCCGCTGGAGCGAGGCCGAGGGCGGCCGGCGCATCGGCCTGCCGGTGATCGACCGGGTGTCCCGGCAGTTGCGTTTCCACGTCTGGTTTCCCGGTTGCCCGATGGAAGACGACGCCTACGGCATCCCCAAGCCCAAGGGTACCCAGGGCTTCGAGCCCGCGCTGCTGCTGGTGCCGTGCGTCGGCTTCGGGCCGCGCGGCATGCGGCTGGGCTACGGCGGCGGCTTCTACGACCGCACGCTGGCGGCGCTGGCGCCGCGTCCGGTCACCGTCGGCGTCGGTTACGCGCACGGCTACATCCCCTGGCTCGACGCCGAGCCGCACGACGTGCCGCTCGATGCCATCCTGACCGAAGACGGCGTGGCCTGGCAGCGTCCGCAGTAACGCCCGGCACGGATCAGGCCGCGCCGAGCAGTTCGGCCGGGATCCGGTGGTTCTGGCCGCCGCGCTGGGCGATCTTGAGTGCGCCGACGCGGTTGCCCAGCGCCACGCAGCGGGCCAGGGGCCAGCCTTGCTCCAAACCGAACAGCAGGCCGCCACGGAAGGCGTCGCCGCAGCCGGTCGGGTCCACC
>JBBIPS010000641.1:0-1076 GCA_037442725.1 Burkholderiales bacterium
CGTGCTGCAAGAAGCGATGGCGCTCGCGCGTGTCGGCCCAGAAGCGCCGGAGCGCCTCGTCCACGTCGCCATGCAGCGTCACCAGCGTGTCGGTGCCGAGGTAGTCGAAGATGGTCGCCGTCTGCTCGAAGAACAGCGGCAGGTAGTACTCGATGCCGGCGCCGGCGATGCCCTGCGCGATGTCCTTGTAGATGCGCGAGCGCGTCGGGTCGCCGTCGAGCTTCTCGCGCCAGCGGGCGCGGAAGTTGGTGCGTGCCGCCTCGTCCATCGGGAACTCGTGGCCGGGCAGCAGCCGCACCGTCGGCACCGGGTACAGGCTGCGCTGGCTGTCGGGGTCGAAGGTGCGGATCGAGTCCACCTCGTTGTCGAACAGGTCGACGCGGTAGGGCACCGGCGAGCCCATCGGGAACAGGTCGATGAGCCCGCCGCGCACCGCGTACTCGCCCGGCGAGACGACCTGGCTGACATGGTTGTAGCCGGCCAGCGTGAGCTGCGCGCGCAGGGCGGCTTCGTCGAGCCGGGTCTTCTGCTCGAACGAGAAGGTGGTGCCGGCCAGGAAGCTCGGCGGAGCGAGCCGGGCCAGTGCGGTGGTGGCCGGCAGCAGCACGACGTCGCAGCCGTCGGCAGCGCTGCGGCGGTGGATGCGCCAGAGTGTGGCCAGCCGCTCGGAGATCAGGTCCTGGTGCGGCGAGAAGGTGTCGTAGGGCAGCGTTTCCCAGTCCGGGAACAGCGCGATGCGCAGCGCCGGGGCGAAGAACGGCAGCTCGTCGGCCAGGCGCTGCGCGTCGGCCGGATCGGCGCAGACGATGGCCAGCAGTCGTGTCTCGGCGACGCAGCGTTGCGCCAGCCGCGCCAGCAGCAGCGCGTCGGCCGAGCCGATCGGGCGCGGCAGCGTGAGGCGTTTGCCGGGGGCGATGACGGGCAGGTCCATGGCGCGGCGGGACAGGGCGCAGCAGGGCGCGGGCAAATGCAAGTCGCCCCGGACGCGCTGGCGCCGGGGCGTGTGAAGGGCTCGATTCTAGAATCGAGGCCGATGACCCCAGCCTCGAGCGATGCCGCGCCGCGCCTGTACGCGC
>JBBIPS010000642.1:0-1070 GCA_037442725.1 Burkholderiales bacterium
CGCGCGCTGGAATCGGCCGCGCTCGGCGCGAGCGGGTCGGGCGGCGCGCTGCAGTCCGGCGCGCGCGACACCGACCTGTTCATCCGCCCGGGCTTCGAGTTCAAGGTGGTGGACCGGTTGATCACCAACTTCCACCTGCCGCGCAGCACGCTGCTGATGCTGGTCGCCGCATTCGCCGGCTTCGACCACGTGCGCGCGCTCTACCGCCACGCCGTCGAGGCGCGCTACCGCTTCTTCAGCTACGGCGACGCGATGCTGCTCGACCGCGCGTGCACCGCCGACGGTGGCGCGCGTTGACCTCGCTGCGCGGCGGCCGAGTCCGCGCCGCGCAGGTCCGACAACCCGCGCTACTGCAGCGCCGCGCGCAGGTCGCCGACATGGGCGCGCACGCCGGGCAGCGGCTCGAGGCCCCAGCGCTCGGTGATGAATTTCAGGATCGAGGTCGTGTCGTAGGTCGTGTGGTCGACGAAGCCGCGCCGCACGTGCGGGCCGATCAGCAGCGTCGGCACGCGCGTGCCCGGGCCCCAGCGGTCGCCCCAGCCGGCGCCGGTGGGCGGGGCCACGTGGTCCCAGTAGCCGCCGTTCTCGTCGTAGGTCAGCACCACCAGCATGTCGGCCCACTGCGGGCTGGCGCGCAACGCGCGCAGCACCGAGGCCATGTGCGCGTCGCCGCTCTTCACGTCGGTGTACGACGGGTGCTGCGTGTCGCGGCCGGCCGGCTTGTAGAAGCTCACCGCTGGCAGCGTGCCTGCGGCCGCGTCGGCGAGCAACGCGGCGCCGTCCTTGAGGTGCGCGGCGCGATCGGCGCTGCCCGGCGCGAAGCGGGCGAAGTAGTTGAACGGCTGATGGTGCGGCTGGAACATCGGGCTGGCCGGACCCGGGGTGTAGATCACGCTGCGCTTCACGCCGGGCCCCTGGCGGCCGTCGGCGAGTGCGGCGTCCCAGCCGCCGGCGTACCAGGCCCAGGTGACGCCCTTCGCGCTGAGCGTGTCGCCCACCGTCCGCGCGGTCTGCGGCGGCAGCGGCGCGCCGAAGCGCGGCGTGCCCTGCGGGTCGGCCAGCTCGGGCGA
>JBBIPS010000643.1:0-1058 GCA_037442725.1 Burkholderiales bacterium
GGCCGGCGTTCGCGGTGCTGCAGGTCACCGCACTGGCGGTCGGACTGCTCGCGCTGGTGCTGCTGGTGCTGCTGCGCACCGACCTGATCTCGGCCTGGCGCCGGGCCTCGCCGGCCGACGCGCCGAACCGCTTCGTCATCAACCTGCAGCCCGAGCAGGGCGAGGCCTTCCAGGCTGCGCTGCGGCGCGCCGGCGTCGCGCGCTTCGACTGGTACCCGATGATCCGCGGCCGCCTCGTCGCGGTGAATGGCCGCGACGTGAGCCCGGGCCAGTTCGCCGACGCGCGTGCGCAGCGCCTGGTCGAGCGCGAGTTCAACCTCAGCCACGCCGCGCAGATGCCCGACCACAATCTGCTCGCCGCCGGGCGCTGGACCGCCGAGGAGGCCGACGCGCTCAGCGTCGAGCAGGGGCTGGCGCAGACGCTCGGCCTGCAGCTCGGCGACCGGCTGCGTTTCGACATCGGCGGCCAGTTGCGCGAGGGCCGCATCACCAGCCTGCGCAAGGTCGACTGGGGTTCGATGCACGTCAACTTCTTCGTGATGTTCCCGCGCGCCCGGCTCGAAGGCGTCGCGGCCAGCTACATCAGCGCCTTCCGCGCGCCCGACGCAGCCAGCGCGCCGGGCTTCGACCGCGCGCTGGCGCACGAGTTTCCGAACCTCACCAACGTCGACGTGTCGGCCTCGCTGGCGCAGGTCCAGCGCGTGCTCGACCAGGTGATCCAGGCGGTCGAGCTGCTGTTCGGCTTCACGCTGGCGGCCGGGCTGGTGGTGCTGTTCGCCGCCGTCACGGCCACGCGCGACAGCCGTGCCCGCGAGTACGCGGTGATGCGCGCCGTCGGCGCCAGCGGCGCGCTGCTGCGCCGGGTGCAGCGCGCCGAACTGCTCGGCGTGGGCGCGCTGGCCGGCCAGCACGAGCGGCCGGGCGGCCTGCGGCGCCGCCTCGCGGGCCTTGCGATATTCCTGCAGCGCCAAGCGCTGGATCGACGGATTGGGGCCGCGCAGGTAGGCTTTCCACAGCGTCAGCACTTCCGCCTGCAACGGCTCGGGCACTTTTTCCCA
>JBBIPS010000644.1:0-1054 GCA_037442725.1 Burkholderiales bacterium
TGGCCGCCGTGCTGGCCGAGCGCGGCCTGCCCGCGCCGGTGCCGGCGGCGTGCCCGGCGACGCTGTGGGATGTCTTCGGCGTCGCCGGCCACCCGGTGCGCGCCACCGTCTCGGACATGGGCCCGCTGCTGCTGGCACGCATGCTGGCGCTCAACGAAACGCAGGCCGGCGTGCTCAACCTGGTGTTCAAGATCGCCGACGACCACGGCCTGGCGCTGCTCGACCTGAAGGACCTGCGCGCGATGCTGCAGCACGTCGGCGACAACGCCAGCGCGTTCACCACCGAGTACGGCAACGTCAGCGCGGCCTCGGTCGGCGCGATCCAGCGCGGCCTGATGCAGATCGAGAGCCAGGGCGGCGCCAGGTTCTTCGGCGAGCCGATGCTGGCGATCGCGGACTTCATGCAGACCGACAACGGCCAGGGCATCGTCAACATCCTGGCCGCCGACCAGTTGATGAACTCGCCGCGGCTGTACGCGACCTTCCTGCTCTGGCTGCTGTCCGAGCTGTTCGAACAGCTGCCCGAGGTCGGCGACCTGGACAAGCCCAAGCTGGTGTTCTTCTTCGACGAGGCGCACCTGCTGTTCAAGGACGCACCGCAGGCGCTCATCGAGCGCATCGAGCTGGTGGTGCGGCTGGTGCGCAGCAAGGGCGTGGGCGTCTACTTCGTGACGCAGAACCCGCTGGACATCCCCGACACCGTGCTGGCCCAGCTCGGCAACCGCGTGCAGCATGCGCTGCGCGCCTTCACGCCGCGCGACCAGAAGGCGGTCAAGGCGGCGGCCAGCACGATGCGCGCCAACCCCAGGCTCGACATCGAGACCGCGATCACCGAGCTGGCCGTCGGCGAGGCGCTTATCAGCCTGCTCGACGAGAAGGGCCGCCCGGGCGTCACCGAGCGCGTCTTCGTGCTGCCGCCGGGCAGCCGGATCGGCCCGATCTCGCCCGAGGAACGCGCCAGGCTCGTCGCCGGCTCACTGGTGGCCGGCGTCTATGAAAAGGCGGTCGATCGCGAGTCGGCCTACGAGAAGCTCAAGGGCCGCGCCGCCGGCAG
>JBBIPS010000645.1:0-1053 GCA_037442725.1 Burkholderiales bacterium
GCTCAGCCGGGTCCTGGCGCAGCGCGCGCCGGATGCGCTGCAGCCTGTCGCGCTGGTCCGCACTGAAGCCATCACGGCGGCCGACGCTGCCGCCGACGTGCCCGCCGAAATCCGGCCACTGCTGTTGGCGCTGAACGGACTGTTCGAGCGCATCGCGGCACTGCTCGACGCCGAGCGGCGCTTCACCGCCGACGCCGCGCACGAGCTGCGCACGCCGATCGCCGCGATTCGCACCCAGGCCCAGGTGGCGCTGGGCGCGTCCGACGAGGCCGCGCGTCGCCACGCACTCGAATCCACGCTCGCCGGTTGCGATCGCGCGACCCGGCTGGTCGAGCAGTTGCTGATGCTCGCCAGGCTCGAGGCCGCGCCGCAGGGTGCGCTCACGGTCGTCGACCTCGGCGCGCTGGCGCGTGGCGTGGCGGCCGAACTGGCGCCCTCGGCACTGGCCAGGCAGCAAGGGCTCGAACTCGACGCGGCGGCGCCGTGCCCGGTACGCGCCGAACCGACGCTGCTCGGCGTGCTGCTGCGCAACCTGATCGACAACGCGATCCGCTACAGCCCGTTGCGCTCGCGCACGCTGCTGACGCTGTCGGGGCAGGCGGGGCAGGCACGGCTGATCGTCGAGGACAGCGGGCCCGGCCTGGCCGAGGCCGACGCCGCCCGCCTGGGCGAGCGCTTCTTCCGCGTGCTGGGCAGCGGCCAGAGCGGCAGCGGTCTGGGTTGGTCGATCGTGCGCCGCATCGCGGCCTCGCACGGCGCGACGCTGGTCGTCGGCCGTTCGACGACGCTCGGCGGTCTGCGCGTCGAATTGCGGCTGCCGCTGGCCGGCGCGCGGCCGGGCCGGGCCTTCGGCGGCGACGAGGCGCAGGTCGCCGCGCGCATCGATGGCCTGACCATCGTCGAACTCGACGCGGAGGATGGCGATCGCGTGACCGCCGGTCAGGTGCTGCGCATCGGACGCGAAGTCGGCGATGAACCGCGGGTAGTCGAGCAGGGTGTACGGTGACGTGCACAGAAAGGCCACGACCATCGCTCCGACGAACAGCGCCGCGT
>JBBIPS010000646.1:0-1047 GCA_037442725.1 Burkholderiales bacterium
GGGCACGAACATCTTCTGGAAGCCGTCGACGATGACGCGCTCTCCCGGCTGCAGTCCGCCGGTGACGACCCACTGCGCGTTCTGGCCGCCGGCGATCGTGACCGGACGCTGCATCGGCTTGTTGTCGGCGCCGACGACCAGCACGCTGTCGCCCTGCGCGGTGCGCGTGACGGCCTGCTGCGGCAGCAGCACGGCGCTGGGCAGCTCGGCCTGCGCCAGCCGCACGCGCACGTACTGGCCCGGCAGCAGCAGCCGGTCGGGGTTGGCGACCTCGGCGCGCAGCGTGATCTGGCCCGAGCCGGCGTCGACCGTCAGGTCGCTGAACAGCAGCCTGCCGGGGCGCGGCAGCTCGGTGCCGTCCTCGAGCACGACGCGCACCTGCGCGGCGTCGGCACCGTTGCGGCGCAACTTGCCGGCGGCCAGCGCGCGCTCGAGTCGCAGCAACTCGGTGCTCGACTGGGTGAAGTTGACGTACACCGTCGTCACCTGCTGGATCAGCGCCAGTGGCGTGGCCTCCACCGCACTGACCAGCGCGCCTTCGGTGACCAGCGCGCGCCCGATGCGGCCGGAGATCGGCGCCGTCACGCTGGCGTAGCCGAGGTTGATGCGCGCGCTCTGCACCGCGGCACGGCCGGCGGCGACATCGGCCTCGGCGGTCTTCTGCGCCGCGGCGGCATTGGCATAGTCCTGCTCGCTGATTGCCTTGGCCACGGCCAGCGGCTGGTAGCGCTGCGCCGTCAGCGTGGCCTGCTCCAGCGCGGCCTGCGCGCGCTGCAACGCGGCCTGCGCGCTGTCGAGCGCGGCCTGGTACGGCGCTGGATCGATCTGGTAGAGCGTCTGGCCGGCACGCACCTCGCTGCCCTCGCGGAACAGTCGTTTCAGGACGACGCCGCCGGCGCGTGCGCGCACCTGCGCCACCCGCAACGGCTCGACGCGCCCGGGAGTCGGACCAGTCTTCGCTGCGCGCGGTCCCGATGAGCAACAGCGGCCGCGACCGGCTGCGTCGGGCGACGAACGCGAAGAGCTGGCCCGTCAGCTCGTCGGCCC
>JBBIPS010000647.1:0-1040 GCA_037442725.1 Burkholderiales bacterium
ATGGCCCGGCGCAGGCGCTTGGTGCGCGCGGCCGGCTCGACGGCGCGGATCTCGCAGACGAACTCGAGGTACTCGAGCACGGTCATGTCCTTGTATAGGGGCGTATCCTCCGGGAGGAAGCCCACGCAGCGCCGCACCGCGACGCTGTCGCTGCAGCTCGCCTGACACGCGGCCGCGCTCACGCGGTCGGCGGGCGGGTGTCGATGAAGCTCTGGCGTGCCGCCAGCTTCTCGGCCAGCCGGGCCAGGTTGGGATGGTCGCTGCGCCAGTCGATGTGGGCGAAGCGGAAATCGAGGTAGGCCAGCGCGCAGCCCACCGCCACGTCGGCCAGCGTGTAGTGCGTGCCGTGGCACCAGGCCTTGTCGCCCAGGCCCTGGCCCATCGCCTTGAGCGCGGCGCCGACCCGGCTCATCTGGCGCTCGATCCAGGCCGGGCTGCGCGCGCCCTCGCGCGGCCCCCAGGTCTGCTCGAGCCGGGCCAGGATCGCGGCGTCGCAGACACCGTCGGCCAGTGCCTCCCAGGTGCGTACCTCGACGCGCTCGCGCCCGCTCGGCGGGATCAGCTTGCCCACCGGCGACAGCGTGTCGACGTACTCGACGATGACGGGCGAGTCGAACACCGCCTCGCCGCCCTCGAGCACCAGGCACGGCACCTTGCCGAGCGGGTTGGACTTGAGGATCGCGTCGTTGGCCCAGACGTCCTCGAGCACCAGCTGGTACTCGAGCTTCTTCTCGGCCATCACGATGCGCACCTTGCGCACGTACGGACTGGTCAGCGATCCGATGAGTTTCATGGGTTGCGGGTTCTGGAGCGGGGCGTCCGTGTCGAATTCATTCTAGCGAAGGCCCCTGCTGCACCCGACCCCGCGATCGGGTGGCGCGGCCACTGTCGCGCGCAACCCACGCCGCGGCGCCGCCCCACGCGTCGATGCACCACGTCGGGGCCGGGTCGCGGGTCGAACAGGCCCGATTCGCCTCGGCCCCGCCGCACCGTCACGCCGCGTGCGCCCGAGGCGCAGCGGGCGCAGCGTCAGCGCAGCC
>JBBIPS010000648.1:0-1034 GCA_037442725.1 Burkholderiales bacterium
CGGCCGGCCGCGGCGCCGGCTGGCGCCGGGGCGCCGCCGGCGCCGGGCGCTGGCGCGGCCGCAGCGGTGGCGGTCGAGGTCGCGACGGTCGAGCTGACGCGGCTCGAGGTCGACGCCCAGGCGGTCGGCTCGCTGCGCGCACGGCAGGGTGTGATGCTGCGCCCCGAGGTCAGCGGGCGCGTCGTGCGACTCGGTTTTGCCGACGGCCAGCGCGTTCGCAAGGACCAGCTGCTGGTGCAGCTCGACGACAGCTTGCAGCAGGCCCAGTTGCAGCAGGCGCGGGCACAGGCCCGCATCGCGGCCACCCAGCTGCAGCGCAACCGCGAGCTGGTGGCGCAGAACTTCGTCAGCCGCAGCGTGCTCGACCAGGCACAGGCCACGCTCGAGGTGGCCGAGGCGCAGGTGGCGCTGGCGCAGGCGCAACTGCGGCGCATGCGCGTGCTGGCGCCGTTCGACGGCATCGCTGGCATCCGCAGCGTCAACCTGGGCGACTACGTCAAGGACGGTGCCGACCTGGTGCAGGTCGAGGACGTGTCGTCGGTATGGGTGGACTTCCGCCTGCCCGAGCGCCACCTGCCGCAACTCGCGCGTGGCCAGGCGGTGGCGGTGACGCTCGACGCCCTGCCTGGCCGACGCTACCAGGCGCGCGTCGAGGCCATCGACGCGCAACTCGACGCCAGCGGCCGCTCGCTGCTGGTGCGCGCGCGCCTGGCCAACCCGGACGGCGCGCTGCGCACCGGCCTGTTTGCACGCACCCGCATCGTCTTCGATGTGCGCGAGCGCGCCGTCACGGTGCCCGAGGAGGCGCTGGTGCCGCAGGGGGACGCGCAGTACCTGATCAAGGTCGTCGACGGGCCCGGCGGCGCCACGCTGGGCCAGCGCATCGTCGCCCGCCTGGGCCTGCGCGTGCCGGGCCGCGTCGAGGTGATCGAGGGCTTGCAGCCGGGCGATCGGGTGGTGGTGGACGGCGTTCTCAAGGTCGTCCCGGGTCAGCCGGTTAAGATCGTCGAGCCGGGCGCGGCGAAGGCGACCGC
>JBBIPS010000649.1:0-1028 GCA_037442725.1 Burkholderiales bacterium
CATCCGCTCCCGGCCTTTCCCCGCTCTACAGTGGATGGCTACGCTGTCAAAGCCCGCGACACCTTCGGCGCTTCTGACACTTTGCCGGGTTACCTGAAGCTGGTTGGCGAGGTCCCGATGGGCGCTGCGCCGGCTTTTGCCTTGCAGCCCGGCCAGTGCGCGCTCGAAGACCGCGAAGGTGGCCAGCGTGTCGCAGCGGCTGGCCTGCAGCGCCGCGGACAGCGCGGCGGGGTCGGCACGGCGGGCGTCGGCGCCGGCGCGCGCCGGATCGGGCATCGGCGTTAACCTCGGGTCGTGCATCGCTTCGACATCGTGATCGTGACGCCGTCGCTGGCCGACGCCAACAACGGCAACTGGCAGACGGCGCGCCGCTGGGCGCGCATGCTCGCTCGAGCTTACCGCGTGCGACTGGCCGCGTCGTGGGACGGCGGCGACGAGCGGCTGATGATCGCGCTGCACGCCCGGCGCTCGGCGGCGGCGGTGGCGAACTGGCGCCGGCTGCGCGGCGCCGCACCGCTGGTGCTGGTGCTGACCGGCACCGACCTGTACCGCGACATCGGCTTCGATGCCGACGCGCAGCATGCCGTGCATGTCGCCGACCGGCTGGTGGTGCTGAACGAGCTCGGCATGCGGCCGCTGGCCGCGGCCGAGCGCGCCAGGTGCAGCGTCGTGCTGCAGTCGTGCAGCAGCCGGCGCACGCTGGCCAGGACCGGCCGCCACCTGCGCGCGTTGATGGTCGGCCATCTGCGCGACGAGAAGTCACCGCAGACCGGCTTCGACGCCGTGCGACGGCTCGCCGGGCGCACCGACATCCGGGTCGACCACATCGGCGCCGCGCTCGACCCCGCGCTCGGTGCGCAGGCCGCGGCGCTGATGGCCGAGTGCCCGCGCTACCGCTGGCTCGGTGCATTGCCGCACGCCAATGTGCGCCGGCGCATCCAGGCCGCGCACGTGCTCCTGCACCCGAGCCGCATGGAGGGCGGCGCGCACGTCGTGATCGAGGCGGTGCGCAGCGGCACGCCGGTGCT
>JBBIPS010000650.1:0-1025 GCA_037442725.1 Burkholderiales bacterium
GAGGTCGTGGGCGGCGCTGCGTCTGGCCGCTGGCGCAGGCCAGTTCCTGACCCGGCAGCCGCAGCCCGAATCGCGCGCCCAGGCGTTCGGCCGCCAGGACCCAGGCCGCAAGACGCGACAGCCGGGCCTCGACGTCGGCCGGCCCGGCCTGCTGGTAATCGAGCCAGAGTTCGCGGCTGGCGCTGCTGCTGGTGTCGCGGCTGACCAGCTCGCCGCTGCGCGCCACCTTCTTCCACGCCAGTTGGCGCAGCGCATCGCCGCGGCGGTAGGCGCGCACGCCGTCGAACTCGCCGCCCGTGCCGACGCTGGCGTGTGGCACCGCACCGGCCATCGCGCGGGTCGACGGCAACGACTGCTCGGGCTGCTCGGGCTGCGGGTACACCAGCGCTTGCGCTGCCGGCCGCCAGATCGTCCAGGCGCAGTACAGGCCGAGCGGGAAGTTGGTCTCGACACGCAGCGTCGGCAGCGGCTGCAGGCCGCGCCGCGTCGGTACGAAGGTCAGGCGCGCCACACTGCTGCCGTGCGCGGGGACGTCGACCCAGGCCATGCTGCGCTGCCCGGCCCGGTCGACACCCAGGCCGATGCCGTTGCGCTCGGCGCCGGGGTTGTCGAGGACGATTTCGATGGTGGCACGGGCGCCGGCGAACGCCGGCTGCGGCGGCCTGATGCGCAAGCCGAGCCGGCGCAGGTTGGCATGCGTCTGGTGCATCGCCACCAGACCGGCACCGCAGAGCAGGAAGGTCAGCGCGTAGCCCAGGTTCAACTGGTAGTTGATCGCGGCCAGCAGCATCACCGCCAGCGTCAGCGCGAAGGCCCATCCGGCGCGTGTCGGCACGATGTAGATGTTGTGCTGGGTCAGCGTGCAACTGTCGCTGCGCGGCAGGCGATTCTCGAGGTGGGCCCGGAGTCGTTCCCGGATCACGGCAGCCCCACCGCCTCCAGCATCGCGCGCACCTGTTCCACCCGCCCGCGTCCGGCGCCGGGCACCGGCAAGAGGCGGTGCGCACTGGTCTGCGGCAGGATGG
>JBBIPS010000651.1:0-1023 GCA_037442725.1 Burkholderiales bacterium
CCACCGTCGCGCTGGGCACGCGGCTGCTCGAGATCGGCAACACGCGGCAGCTCGAGATCGTCGCCGAGCTGCTGACCGCCGATGCGCTGCAGGCGCCCCCCGGCGCCGCGGTGCGCATCGAGCACTGGGGCGGGCCGGTCCTCGACGGCCGGGTGCGGCGCGTCGAGCCGGCGGCGTTCACCAAGGTCTCGGCGCTCGGCGTCGAGGAGCAGCGCGTCAACGTGCTGATCGACATCACCAGCCCGCCGGCGCAGTGGGCAGCGCTCGGCGACGGCTTCCGGGTCGGCGTACGCATCGTCACGCTCGCCGTCGAGCACGCGCTGCAGGTGCCGGGCAGCGCGGTGTTCCCGCTGCCGTCCGGCGTGGCCGCCGCCGACGGCGCGCCTGCCGACGAGCCGGCGCGTCCGATGGCGGTGTTCGTCGCCGAGGCGGGTCGCGCGCGCCTGAAGCCGGTGCAGCTCGGCGCACGCAACGGCGCCAGCGCGTGGATCCGCGGCGGGCTGCGAGCCGGCACCGAGGTCATCGTCTACCCGCCGAGCAGCGTGCAGGACGGCACGCGCATCGCACCGCGCAGCGTCTGACGCCGGCGCCGCCGCCGCAGCTGCGGCGCCAGAATGCCACCATGGACGAAGACGACGACCCGACACGTGCGCTCGACGACTTCGCGCTCCGGCTGCCGCGTCAGGCTTCGGCCGACGAGTTGACCGACCTGTCCGGCCTGCTTGGCCGGATCGCACCGGGCCAGACCGTGCCGCGGCAAGGCGCGCAGCACGCGCTGCGCAACGGCCAGAGCTGGAACGCCGACGATGTCGTCGACGTGCCACTGGTCGAACGTGTGCCGGCCGCAGCACGGCGCAGCGACGCTGCGGCGCGGGAGCAGCCGGCATGCGCGCGCGTCGCCGCTGCGGCCGACCTCGCGGCACCGCCGATCGACTGGCCCGAGGTCGCGGCACCCGCGCGCGTCGGCGCGTCCGAGCTCGACGCGATCGACGCGGCCTGCAGGACGGCGCACGACATGGCCAA
>JBBIPS010000652.1:0-1003 GCA_037442725.1 Burkholderiales bacterium
CAGGCAGTTGCCGTCGACGGCGCGCACCACATGGTCGCCGGGCGCGGGCGCTCCGCTGCCGGCAAAGCGCGCATCCCAGTCGGCGCCGCGGTAGTGCACTCGCGCCGTGCCGTCGGCATGCCAGCGCGCCACGTGCACGGGGCTGCCGACATCGAGGTTGACGTCGCGGTTGGCGCCGGGGCCCGGCGCGGCGGGCGCGCGCCTTCGATGCAGGTGCCAGGCCGCGACCGCACCCCCGCCGACGAGCGCGGCGGCCAGGAGTTGTGCGGTGAAGGTCGTGCCACCGTGCGCGGCCAGCGCCGCCGCCGTGGCGCCGAGCGCGAGCATCAGCAGGTAGAAGGTGCCGGTGGCGAGTTCGGCGGCCACCAGCGCGGCGGCGGCCAGCCACCAGGCGGTGGGCGAGTTCCAGTCCATCGCGTCCTCGGTGGTTGGTCGTTGGAGGGTGGGTCGCGAGCATCGGCGCGACGCTCGCGCGTTGCCGTCAGTGTAGCCAGTGCGGGTGTCGATCGATCGCGCCTACACTTCGCCCCGCGCCGATCTGCGTGTCCCTTGTGCTTCCGGCGTGGTCCGCGCGCGAGCGCGCGGCGAGGAACCCGCCGATGCTTCACTTCCACTTCCCGATCGTCATCATCGACGAGGACTTCCGCTCCGAGAACGCCTCGGGGCTGGGCATCCGCGCGCTGGCGCAGGCGATCGAGCGCGAGGGCCTCGAGGTGCTGGGCGTGACCAGCTACGGCGACCTGAGCCAGTTCGCGCAGCAGCAAAGCCGCGCCAGCGCCTTCATCCTGTCGATCGACGACGAGGAGTTCACGCCCGGCCCCGAGCTCGACCCGGCGGTGCTGAACCTGCGCAAGTTCATCGCCGAGATCCGTTTCCGCAACGCCGACATTCCGATCTACCTGTACGGCGAGACCCGCACCTCGCAGCACATCCCGAACGACATCCTGCGCGAGTTGCACGGCTTCATCCACATGTTCGAGGACACGCCCGAGTTCGTCGCGCG
>JBBIPS010000653.1:0-1001 GCA_037442725.1 Burkholderiales bacterium
CGTGGTGAACTCGGACCGGTCGAAATGCCAGTTCAGCGCCTCGCCGGTGTGATAGGTCATCACATTCACCCGGGCCAGCGGGTCCTCCATCGTGTAAAGCGCGGGCTTGTCCATGCAGGCCGCCAGGAAGGCCGCGAAATTCGGCCATTCATACAGG
Source organism: Burkholderiales bacterium (assembly GCA_037442725.1). Taxonomy (GTDB): domain Bacteria; phylum Pseudomonadota; class Gammaproteobacteria; order Burkholderiales; family Burkholderiaceae_C; genus Pseudaquabacterium. Next base: position 158 of record JBBIPS010000653.1, read on the forward strand.
CGCTGCAGCGCCCCGCCGATGTGGTCGAGCAGCGCGCGGTGCGTGCCGCGCTCGCTGACGCGGCCGTGGCGCAGCACGACGATCTGGTCGGCGTCCTGCAGCGTCGACAGGCGGTGGCTGGCGATGATCACCGTGCGGCCGCGGCGCGCAGCGCGCAGCGCCGCCAGGATGCGGGCCTCGGTCTCGGTGTCGACGGCCGAGAGCGCGTCGTCGAGCAGCAGCAGCGGCGCCTCGGCGAGCAGCGCGCGGGCGATCGCGACGCGCTGGCGCTGGCCACCCGAGAGCGTGACGCCGCGCTCGCCCACCGACGTGTCGTAGCCGCGCGGCAGGCGCACGATCTCGTCGTGCACGGCGGCCTGCCGCGCGGCGTGCTCGATCTGCTCGCGCGTCGCCGCCGGGCGCGCCAACGCGATGTTGTCGGCGATGCTGGCCGAGAACAGCATCGGCTCCTGCGGCACCCAGGCGATGCCGGCGCGCAGCGCCGCCAGCGTGTAGTCGGCCAGATCGACGCCGCCCCAGCGGATCCGGCCCTGCCCGGGGGTCCACTGGCGCAGCAGCAGCTTGATGAGCGTGCTCTTGCCGGCACCGGTCGGGCCGACCAGGCCGAGCGTCGCGCCGGCCGGCAGCTCGAGCGTGACGTCGGCCATCGCCGCGCCGGCCTGGCCGGGGTAGGTGAAGTGCAGCGCGCTCAGCTCGATCGCCCCAGTGACGACCGGCGCCGCGCGGCCGTGGTCGTCGACCGCCAGCGGCGCGTCGAGCACCGGCGCCAGTCGACCCCAGGCGGCGCGGCCGCGCTCGACCAGTGCCAGCACCCAGCCGGCGGCGAACATGGGCCAGATCAGCT